>NZ_JBEXID010000015.1:0-132026 GCF_040608395.1 Streptomyces sp. NPDC005181 | reverse complement strand
CATGATCCTGCTCTGTCTGGCCGGTTACGCCCGACCGCTCCCCGGGCGAGCCCTCGCGGAGACCGCTTGAAACCCACAGATGCGAGCGAAGAGCCTGAAAATGCATGGACGGCTCGGGACATGTCAGTGCTGTCGCCGCCGCGCGCGCAGACGAACTGATGTCGCTGCTGACCGATCCCGAAATCCGTGCTGTGGTACCGCCCTGGGGCGGGGAGCTGGCGATTGACCTCTTGCCGCTGCTCGACTGGGACCAACTGCGCGTCGCTGAACCGACCTGGCTCGTGGGGTTCTCCGATCTGTCGACCATCATCACCCCGCTGACCCTCCTCACCGGGACCGCGACCATTCACGGCAACAACCTCATGGACACTCCTTACCGGACCCCTGACGGGCTGGTCTCCTGGCTCGACATCGTCAGCGCACCACGGGGGCACCAGTTCACACAGATCCCGCCTGGCCACCACAGATCCACTGGCTGGGACGACTACGCCGCCCAGCCCGAGGTACGGGAATTCACGCTCGATGCCCAAGGTCTGAGTGAGTTCGCTCCGCGTTAGGGCTGTCCCGTCAAGGCCTGCGGGGCAGCCGTCAGTGATGCCGGGAGCTGCGTCGGCCGACGGCTGGCAAGGGACTAGGGCCTCTCGTTTGGATCAGGCTGGGCTCGCGGGGTCTGGCACGCACATCTGCCGCGTTGTCGTCGGTCTTCCCCAAGTTCTCGGCTTCGCTCGCGCAGGGGAGACCCCATTCGCTCCGCGTGGGCTCCCCCTCCGCCTTGCAGCTGCACGCACCACGGTGACATCAGCCGCTCCGCAGCGGGCCGCTCCCTGATCCAGCCTGATCCAAACGAAAGACCCTAGACGTCCATGACCGGGACGTCGTAGTGCGGGATCCATTTGTCCCGGGTGACGATCGTCATTCCTTCGGTCCGGGCCTGCGCGATCAGTATCCGGTCGAACGGATCCCGGTGATGGGCCGGCAGCCTGCCCGCCCGCACTCCGTGCCCCGCAGTGATCGGCAGCGGTGTGAACTGGCTGTCCCGGACCCGTTCCGCCAGGTCCTCCGGCCCGTCCAGTTTGCCGAGCGACTGCTTGATGGCGATTTCCCAGGCAGAGACCGCGCTGACGTACACCGACGGTTCCGTATCGAGCAGGTCCTTGACTTCCCCGGAGAGTTCGGAGGAGTCGTCGAGCCACCAGAGGATCACATGCGTGTCGAGAAGTAGCCGCATCACGGCATCCCGAAGGCGTCGGCGATCTCGCCGGGCAGCTCGTCGAAGTCGGCGGCGAGGTGGATCCGCCCCTTCAGGGATCCGCGCCCTGTCCGCCTGACCTTGGGACGTAGCGGAACCACCTTGGCCACTGGCTCGCCGGCCTTGCTGATCACGACTTCCTCGCCGGTGGCGACCTGTTCGAGGATGCGCGAGAAGTGGGTCTTGGCCTCGTGCACGTTGTACTGGCGGGCTGCTTCCATGGCTGCCTCACACTATGGATCGACGGGTGGACTAAGTACTGGACTAAGCGTAGAGCCAGCATAGCGCACACGCAGCAGCGCCGCCGGGGGAGCGGCGGCGCTGCTGGTCAGGATGTATGGGGTGTGGGGTGAAGGGTATACGGGCGCCGCACCAGGCACCCGTACACCCCCGCACCGGCTACGGCAGGCCGTGCACGTGCGGGCCCACCGCGTTCGACCAGGCGTTGCCCGACTTGGCGTCCCAGTTGGTCGACCAGGTCATCGCGCCGCGCAGACCCGGGTACGTCCTGGACGGCTTGAACGAACCGCAGTTCGTGCCGCGGGCCAGGCAGTCCAGGGCGTTGTTCACGATCGTGGGGGAGACGTAGCCGCTGCCCGCACCACTGGTCGAGGCCGGCAGTCCGAGCCCGACCTGGGCCGGCGAGAGGCCGCCCTCCAGCTGGATGCAGGCGAGCGCGGTGAGGAAGTCCACCGAGCCCTGCGAGTAGACCTTGCCGTCGCAGCCGAGCATCGAACCGCTGTTGTAGTACTGCATATTGACGACGGTCAGGATGTCCTTGATGTTGAGCGCCGTCTTGAAGTACTCGTTCGACGTCGACTGCATGTCGATGGTCTGCGGCGCCATCGTGATGACGAGCTTGGAGCCCGCCTTCGACGAGAGGGACCTGAGCGCCTGCGTCATGTACGTGGAGTTGAGGCCGTTCTCCAGGTCGATGTCGACGCCGTCGAAGCCGTACGTCTGCATCAACGAGTACACGGAGTTCGCGAAGTTCGTCGCGGAGGCGGCGTCGTTGATCGAGACGGTGCCGTTCTGGCCGCCGATCGAGATGATCACGGACTTGCCGGCCGCCTGCTTGGCCCTGATGTCGGCCTTGAACTGGTCGACGGTGTAACCGCCGAGCCCCGCCGAGTCGAGGTTGAAAGTGACACCGCCCGGCGTGCCGGTCGCGTCGGCGAAGGAGACCGCGATGATGTCGTAGTTGGCTGGCACATCGCTGATCTTCTGGACGGTGGCGCCGTTGTTGAAGTTCTGCCAGTAGCCGGTCACCGCGTGCTTGGGCACGGTCCCGCCACCCCCGCCGCCGCCCGTGGCCGAGGTGGTACCGGTCACCGCCGCGGACTTGGCGGACTCACCGGCCGCGTTGGTCGCGGAGACCTGGAAGGAGTACGAGGTCGAGGCGGTCAGTCCCGTCACGGTCGCCGAGGCTCCGCCCACCGACTGCACCTTGGTGCCGTTCCGGTAGACGTTGTAGCCCGTCGCGCCCGATACCGCGTTCCAGGACAGGGCCACGGAGGACGAGGTCACGGAGCCCACCGCGAGACCCGCCGGGGTGGCGGGCACGGTCGGCGCCGGGTCACCGCCGCCCCCGCCGTCCGGGCCGGTCACGGAGATGTCGTCGGCGAGGTAGGGGGCCTGCCCGTACCAGCCGTGGAGGTACACGGTCACCGAGGTGGTGTTCGGGCCGGTCGTGAAGCTGGTGGAGAGCTTGGTCCAGCTGCTGGAGTCGGGGGTCCAGGTCGACACATCGGTCGTTCCGGTGCCGGTCGCGCCGATGTACGTGTATCCGCCCTGCACCCAGCCGCTGAGCGCGTACGTGGAGCTCGGCTTCACGGCCACGGCCTGCGTGCACTGGGCGTTGTCCTGCCCGGCCGGGGTCGCCTTCAGGGCCGCGGCGCCCCCGTGCACGGGGGAGGAGACGGTGGTGCCGCTGCCGTTGGAACAGGTCCAGTTGGCGAGTCCGGACGCGAAGCCCGCGTTCTTGGCGTTGTTGACGTCGGCGGCCTGGGCGGTGCCGACGAGGCCGGTGACGGTCAGCGCTCCTGCGGCGACGACGGCCATGAGGGCGCCGAGGACCGGGCGGACGCGGCGTCTGCCGTGCCGGGTGCCGGGTGTGCGTTCCACTTGCTTGCCTCCGTGGGGGAGTTGGGGATGCAGAGGGATGCATCGGGATGCAGGCGGGTGTCGGAGGTGTGACGCGCGGGTGAACGTGAAGGGAGTGGAGGTGAGTTGAGGAACGGTGGCCACCGCTTGCCGCTAAGCTGGTCCAGACCAATAGAGTTGTCAAGACCTCTGGCGATTACGGGTTCCGGCGAGGGGGAAGGAAGGAGTGCGTCGGCCGGGGCCCGGACCGCCTCCGGGTGGCCCTTCCGCGGTCCAACGGGCGGCATTCATCGGGGAGTCGGGTGAGCGGCCCGGCAGGTGCAGGTGGGGGTGGTCGGACGGTGACGGATTTCGCTCCGTCGGAATGGGGATCCGGCACGCTGAGATCCATTCTGACGTGCGCTAATGAATTCAGGCCGACGAAAATCGGAACGCGTTTTGGTAACCCTCCGCAGTGGTACAGGAGTTAACCACTCTCTGTTTCGCCCGATTTCGCACCCGGCTGTCGCCCGCCTGTCGCGAGGGTGTTGCCCGGATGTAGCTGTACTGGTCCACGAAAGGTGTTCTCTGGCTGGTAAGACGTGGATAAAGTGCTGTGGCAGGAGCACGGAGCAGGAGCGATTGCGGCCGCCGTCAGCGCGACGGTGGCCGGAGCCGAACGGGGAACAGCGTGCCGACCGCAATAGCAGTGACCAGTGCTGATCTTGTGCTGCCACCGACCGATCAGCAGACACCGACGGCGGCCTTGCTGCAGGCTCCGGAAGACCAGACGATGGATCTGGCGATCAGTGACATGCATGTGCTGCTGGAGCAGCACGGCTATGTCGTCGCCGTCTACTCGGCCGGTCTGCCGGTAGCCCACGAGCGCCGGCTGCATTCCGTCAGATCGGTGCTGGAGAGCGACCGCATCGCCCTGCTCAAAGTGGATCTCCCGCCGCTCGGCATCGCCGTACTGGTCAGGCAGTTGCGCCAGTTGTCGATCTGCGACTTCAGCCCGGGAGTGGTCGCCTCTGCCGCCCGGCTGATGCCGCACTACATCTACGCGGGCGCCCTGCTGAACTCGGTCACCAAGCTGGACCGGGTTCCGGTCAGCCTCAAGACGCATGCCAAGTCATGGGTGCCGGGCTCCCAGTTCGCCGTGGTCGCGGGGCCGAATCCGCAGCTCGTCAAGGTCGGCCCGGCCGTGGAGCCGCCCACGGGGCCGGAGTTCGGAACGCATCTGCTGATCGCCAAGGGCCAGTCGCAGTCGGACTGGGTGCACAAGACTCTGGCTCCCGCCTGGAAGGTCCAGGCCATGCAGGAGGTCACTCTGCCTTCTGACTCCTCCCGCTGGTGGGGAACCGGAAAGCTGGTGGAATTTGCCGCCTATCTTCCGGACATCTCCCTTCTGTACCAACTGGTGTCCTCCGTAAGGCGCGAGAACTGTCACTGGTGCGGAATGGAACTCATCGGGGATCGTTGTGGATTCTGTTCCTCGCCACTTCCCCCACCCGAGAACCGAATGCAGCCCGGAAGTGTCCTGAACCAAGGAGCGGCCGTGCAGCCACGGTCGTGACGTCCCTGCATTTCCGCAACACGCGTAGATGCAGCCGTAGTACAGGCACAGTCCCAGCCACGAATCCCGACCGATTCCCAGACGTACGCCCAGCCACCGCGCATCCTTCTGTCCGCTGCCCCACGCATCCGATACGAACGAGGTTGTCCGGCCCATGAACTCCCGCCAGCGCCGCGGCGTGATACTCCTGCTCCTGTCGGTCCTGTGCGCCTTCGGCGCCTTCGCCGGCGTGCTCTCGGTGATCAGTGACGTCAACTCGAAGGTCGGCCCCGAGGTGCCGGCCTACCAGCTGAAGTCCGACATCGCCCCCTACACGGCGCTGTCCTCCGGACAGTTCGAGAAGATCAAGATGCCGAAGCGCTGGCTGTCGACCAACGCCGTGACCGACCTCTCCGAGGTCAACGGAAAGATCGCCGTCACACAGTTGCGCAAGGGCTCGCTGCTCCAGTCGGACATGATGCAGAAGAGTCCCGAACTGCAGCCCGGTGAGCAGGAGATCGCCATCATGATCGACGCCGCCACCGGCGTCGCCGGCAAGATCACCCCCGGTGCGACGGTCAACATCTACGCCACGTTCGCCGGCGAGCAGGACGGCGCCCCGTCCCAGTCGAAGGTCATCGTCTCCAACGCCAAGGTGCTGGACGTCGGCAAGCTGACCGCCCTGGAGCCCGGCCGGGAGGCCAAGTCGAACATGGGCACCGAGGCCGTCCCCATCACGTTCGCGCTCAACACGCTCGACACCCAGCGCATCGCCTACGCCGAGTCCTTCGCGGAGCACGTACGCCTCGCGCTCCTGGCCTCCGGCAGCGACAGCACCATCCGTCCGGGCGACCGCACCTACACGCTCGACAAGGACAAGTGAGGATCGAATGACCACAAGGATCCTCCCGGCCGTCGGTGACCCCGACGCGGCCAGATCCGTCACCACCCTGCTCAGCCAGCTCCCCGACGCGGAGCCGGCCGCACCGGTCGGCGACTCGACTCAGCTCATCGACACCCTCGCCCGCCTCGCGGGCGAGTCGCTCGACGAGCTGCCCGAGGTCGTGCTGGTCCATGAGCGGATCGGTCCGGTGCCGGCTCTGGAACTGATCCGGGAGGTTTCCCTGCGCTTCCCCGCCATCGGGGTCGTGCTGATCACCGCGGATGCCAGCCCCGGGCTGTTCTCCGCGGCGATGGAGTCGGGCGCCCGTGGCCTGGTCACCCTGCCGGTGAGTTACGAGGAACTCGCCAACCGGGTCCAGTCCGCCGCCCAGTGGTCCGTCGGGGTCCGCCGCCACCTGGGCACCGGAGGCGACGTCTTCACCGGCCCCGGCGGCACCGTCATCACGGTCAGCGGCGCGAAGGGCGGCGTGGGGGCGACTGTCACGGCGGTCCAACTCGCCCTGGCGTCACAGGCGTCGGGGCGTACGGTCGCGCTGGTCGACATGGACCTCCAGTCCGGCGACATCGCCTCGTACCTCGACGTGCAGTTCCGGCGCTCCATCGTCGACCTGGCAGCGATCGCTGACATATCACCCCGCGTCCTCTCCGACGCCGTGTTCAGCCACAGCACCGGGCTCGCCCTGCTGCTGGCGCCCGGCGAGGGCGAGCGCGGTGAGGAAGTCAGCGACCGGTCGGCCCGCCAGATCGTCAGCGCCCTGCGTTCGCGGTACGAGGTGGTGGTCATCGACTGCGGCAGCCAGCTCCAGGGAGCAGCCGCGGCAGCCATCGAAATGGCCGACACGGCACTGCTGGTCACCACCCCGGACGTGGTTGCGGTGCGCGGCGCGAAGCGCACCGTACGGATGTGGGAGCGGCTCCAGATCCGCAAGGCGGAGGAGACGCTCACCCTCGTCAACCGGTTCATCCGCAACACCGAGATCCAGCCGCCGCTGATCGAGAAGATCACCGGGACCCGGATGGCGAACACGGCCGTTCCCGCGAACTTCAAGGAACTCCAGGGCGCCGTCGACGCGGGCCGGATGCACGAACTCGACGCCAAGAGCACGGTGAAGCAGGCGCTCTGGGGCCTGGCCGGAGAGCTGGGGATCGTGAAGGTCCCCGGTGGCGGGGACAGGAGCGGCGGGAAGAACGCCGGAAAGTTCAAGAACGACCGAGGCTCGATCGGACGCCCGCGCAGACGGCGCGACGGTGACTCCGGGGGCCGTGGGACGACCGAGGGGACACGTTGACCAATGGCAACCACCGAGACGAGAGGCCTGAGGATACGGAGGAGGCGTGACGGTGATCCCTCCCGCGATCGGGACCGCGGCCAGACCGCGATCGAGTTCGTGGGCGTCACGCCGCTGATCATCCTGTTACTGATCGCGCTCTGGCAGTGCGCCCTGATCGGCTACACGTTCAGCCTGGCGGGCAATGCTGCGGACGAGGCGGCGCGGGCGGGCACCGGGGCGGAGTTCCTCCCGACGCTGGCCTGTAAGCGTGCCGCACGGGAGGACCTGCCGGACGCCTGGGAGAGCAAGTCGAGAACGCGCTGCCAGGCGACGCCCGGTCTGTACAAGGCCGAGGTCAACCTGAAGGTGCCGGTCCTGGTGCCCGGCGTACTCAACTGGCCGATGACGATCACCGGCGAAGCCGCGTCGCCGACGGAGGGCTGACCGATGTCGAAACGCACAGGCACATCCCGCCGCGACCGTGGCCAGGTGGCCATCGAGTACATGGGCTTCATCCCGCTGCTGCTCCTGGTGGGTCTCCTGGCGATCCAGCTGGGCGTGGCCGCGTACACGGCCAACCAGGCCGGCACGGGCGCCCGCGCGGCGGCCCGCACCGCCAGCCACGACATGCCGCCCATGCTTCCCGACGAGGCGGGCCGGGAGGCGATGAGCGACTGGCTCGCCGGCCCCGACGTCGCGAACTTCACCCCGAGCTACGGCATCGACGAGGTGACCTACACCGCGCGCGTCAAGATCCCCTCCGTCGTCCCTGGACTCAGCTGGGGCTACGCCGAGCGAAGCTCCACCTTCCCCCGGGAGTGACCGAGCCCCGCATCGCGCGGCCGGAGCGCCATCTGCACGTCGGACCAAGGGAGTTACGGAATGAGCCTGCGGGCCCGCATCACCGCCCCCGAGAAGAACAGCGGGGGGCGGGAGGACAGCCACATGGTGGCCACCTACCGCGCCAAGCTGCTCGAGGAGATCGACCTCGCGGAGATGTCCTCGCTGGCCGCCGCCGACCGGCGGGCCCGCCTGGAGCGCGTACTCAGCCACATCATCAGCCGTGAGGGCCCGGTCCTCTCGACCGTCGAACGCACCCAGCTGATCCGCCGGGTCGTCGACGAGGCCCTCGGCCTCGGCATCCTGGAACCGCTCCTCGAGGATGCGTCCATCACCGAAATCATGGTGAACGGACCGGACCAGATCTTCGTGGAGCGCAGCGGCAAGGTCGAGCAGCTCCCGATGCGGTTCGGGTCGCACGAGCAGCTGATGCAGACCATCGAGCGCATCGTGTCGACCGTCAACCGCCGGGTGGACGAGCAGAATCCGATGGTCGACGCGCGACTGCCCAGCGGTGAGCGTGTCAACGTGATCATCCCGCCGCTCTCCCTGACCGGTGCGACGCTCACCATCCGACGGTTCCCGCGTGCGTTCACGCTCCAGGAGATGATCAACGTCGGCTCGCTCGACGAGCAGATGCTGATCCTGCTGTCCGGGCTCGTGCAGGCCAAGCTCAACATCATCGTCTCCGGCGCCACCGGTACGGGTAAGACGACGCTCCTCAACGCGCTCTCCGGTCTGATCCCGAACCATGAGCGCATCGTCACCATCGAGGACTCCGCCGAGCTCCAGCTCCAGCAGAGCCATGTGATCCGGCTGGAGTCCCGCCCGGCGAACGTCGAGGGGAAGGGACAGATCACCATTCGTGACCTGGTCCGCAACTCCCTGCGTATGCGGCCTGACCGGATCGTCGTCGGTGAGGTCCGTGGCGGAGAATCGCTCGACATGCTCCAGGCGATGTCGACGGGTCACGACGGCTCGCTCGCCACTGTCCACGCCAACAACGCCGAGGACGCGCTCATGCGTCTGCAGACCCTCGCCTCGATGTCGGAGATCAAGATCCCGTTCGAGGCACTGCACGACCAGATCAACAGCGCCGTCGACGTCATCGTCCAGCTCACCCGGCACGCCGACGGCTCCCGCAAGGTCACCGAGATCGCCGTCCTCGACTCGCACGGCCGCGACGCCTACCGCATCGTGTCCGTCGCCCGGTTCAACGCCCAGCCGATGGCCGCCGACGGGCGGATCTACGGGCAGTTCCAGTACCTCCCGCTCCCGCGCAAGATCGCCGACCGTCTCTACATGGCCAGCCAGCCCATCCCGCAGGCCTTCGGAGTCGCCGCGTCCGACGAACAGCTCGCCACCCGAGAGGCCAAGTAGGTACCGCGCCATGAACAATCTCCCTCTGCTCACGATCGGCGTCACACTGCTCTTCGGGGTGACAGGCGTCATGGGCCTGCACGCCTACTCCGGCGGGAAGGCGGACCGGGACGCCCTCGTCGACCGCTTGTCGCACACCGGTCAGATCCCGGCAGCCGGGCGACAGCACCGCTTCCAGGGCGTCGACCGCAGGCTGCGCAAGACGGGCCTGGGCCGCAGGCTGGAGCTGAAGCTCGCCGCCACGGGTCTGGAGATCACCCCGGGCGAGTTCTTCGTCTACGCGCTCATCGCCATGGCCGGACTCTGGATGGCCGCCTCGTCGATCCTCGCCAGCTTCTTCGGCCCGGTCGCGGCGCTCGTCGGCCTCTGGGGCACCAATGCCTTCCTGAACTGGCAGCGGACCAAGCGCACCGAACGCTTCATCAACCAGCTTCCCGAGCTCTCCCGCATCCTCGCCAACGCCACCCAGGCCGGCCTCGCCCTGCGCACCGCCATCAGCATGGCGGCGGACGAGATGGAGGATCCGGCGGGCGAAGAGCTGGCCCGCGTCGCCCGCCGCCTCGCCGTCGGTGAATCGCTCGACGACGCGATGAGCGAGCTGACCGACCGGCTGCCGTCGCGCGAGCTCGTCGTCCTGGTGACGACCCTGGTCCTGTCCAACCGGGCCGGCGGTACGGTCGTCAGCTCGCTGCGCAACCTCACGGAGACGCTGGAGGAGCGCAAGGAGACCCGGCGTGAGGTCAAGACGCAGCTGTCACAGGTGACCGTCACGGCCTACGCCGTCCCGGTCTTCGGCTTCGGCGCGATGCTCCTGATGAACGCGGTGATGCCGGGCGCACTCGACCGGATGACCGGCGCCCTCATCGGCCAGGTCGCCGTGATCGTCTCCCTTGTCCTGTACACGATCGGATTCATCGTGATCCGACGCATGTCACGTATCGACGTCTGAGGGGAGGGGCTGACATGGACCTGTTGCTTGCGCTCGTCGTAGGTCTCGCGGTGTTCGGAGCCATCGCCGGCATCCGTATGTACCGGGCCGACGCCAAACTCCCCGGCGACCTCGCCATCGCCCTGGAGGTCGGCGCCACCCGCACCAGTGCGGTGGGTTCCGGCATCGACCGTCTGGGCATGCGCTGGGCCCCCATGGTGCTGAGGATGATGGGCCCCAAGGCGGTCAACAAGAAGCGCCGCCAGATCGACATGGCGGGCAACCCCGGCGGTCTGACCATCGACCGCTACGCCGCCCGCCGGTTCGTCTACGGTGCCCTCGGCCTGCTCGGCGCCTTCTCGATGATCCTGCGCGGCCAGCTCTTCCTTTCCCTTCTGCTGGTCGGCTTCGGTCTGTTCTGGGTGGAGGTCGGCATCTGGTCGGCGGTCCGGGTCCGCAAGGACCACATCGAGCGGACGCTTCCCGACTTCCTCGACGTGCTGGCCGTCGTCGTCTCGGCGGGCCTCGGCTTCCGCCAGGCACTGGGGCGCGTCGCCGACAAGTACGAGGGCCCGTGGGCCGACGAACTCCGCATCACCCTGCGCCAGATGGACATGGGCGTCAGCCGTCGCCAGGCCTTCGAGGAGCTGCGCAAGCGCAACGACTCGGAACAGGTCGCGATGTTCGTGACCACGCTCCAGCAGGGAGAGGAGCTGGGTGCGCCGATCGTCGACACGCTGATCCAGATCGCCAACGACATGCGGCGAACGGACGCCCAGAACGCCCGCCGGAAGGCCGCCAGGGCCGTCCCGAAGGCCACCTTCGCGGTCACGACCTTCCTGCTCCCGGGAACCCTGGTCCTGCTGACGGTCGGCTTCGTCTACGGAGCCGACGTCGACTTCAGTTTCCTCACGGGCGGATGACATGCATGACGGGGATCTTGAGCACGATGACCAGGGGGAGGTGACAGGCTCATGTCGTTCCAGCTCGGCAGTTCACAGGTCGGACTGACCGCTGAGGTGCGTCAGGCGATGGCCGGCCCCGGGGCGCGCCCCGCGTTCGCGCTCCAGCTCAACGCGCTCCAGGCGATGTGCCGTCAGGTCTTCGGGTTCCGGCTCGCGATGATCGCCATAGCCACTCCGTTCGCGATCGACCACACGGCGTCGGGAGCGGCCACCTGGCTGATCGGATCGGCCATCCTCGTCACCTTCATGGGGTCGTATGTCCTCTTCCGGGACTGGGAACGCTTCGGCCCCGTCCTCCTGCGCCACCCCTGGCTGCTGGGCATCGACGCGCTGTTCGGTGCCCTGCTGCTGGTCACGGCCACGCCCGAGTCCACTCTCGCCTACGTGACCGTGTGCACCCCGCTGCTGGCGGGACTCGTCTACGGCTGGCGGGGCGCGGCTGTCTTCGCGGCGCTCCAGACGCTGATCGTCTTCGGTGTGTACGGGACCGACTCCAGGTTGCAGGCGAGCGACGCCACCGCGCTCCTCCTCCCCGGCTTCTGCGTGATCGCGGGCGCTGTCGGGGTCACCCTGCGCAATCTCCTTCTCCGGTTCGGCACGGCCAGCCAGGCGCTCACCGAGACCAGGGCCCGGCTGGCCGTCAACGAGGCCGTGGAGGGCGAGCGCACCCGGCTCGCCCGGGAGATGCACGACTCGGTGGCCAAGACCCTGCACGGTCTGGCCCTGGCCGCCGAAGGCCTGGCCGGCTCCTCCGACCGGATGGACCCGCTCACCGTCAAGCACCAGGCCGAACTGGTGGCCCGCTCCGCCCGCCGGGCAGCGGCGGAATCACGGGAGCTGCTCTCCGACCTGCGCCGCGACTCCGGACTCGACGGCGGTGTGGATGTCGTCTCCGAACTCCGGGCCAGGGCCGACGACTTCACCCGACGCCACGGGCTCACGGCCACCTTCCGCATGCTCAACGAAGCCCCGGTCCCGCTCGTGCCGCAGGTGGTCGCCCGCCAGCTGCTCACTGTCGCCTCCGAAGCGATGGAGAACGCCCATCGCCATGCCGACCCGACCTATCTCATCGTGTTAGCCGGCGTGAAGGGTGACGTCCTGCGCGTCAGCGTCTACGACGACGGGCGCGGTCTGCCCGCGGGCACCACGCTCGACGACCTCAAGCGCGCGGGCCACTTCGGCCTCGTCGGGATGGTCGAACGCGCTGCGTCGATCGGAGCCCGTATCCGCATCGGCAAGGGCAAGGCGGCCAAGGGCACCGAAGTCCGCCTCGAACTTCCGGTGGCCGCTCTCGCAGCTGGTCCGCAGACACCACAACTGAACTGACAGAACCGACCCGCTCCAACTCACCCCCCAAGATCCTGAGAGGAGGTCGCAGATGCCGGACGACGTCTCCCGTGCGTCGGGCCAGAACTGGGCCGCACAGAACCACGCTTCCCAGCACACGTCCTCGCACGTCACCCCGCTCAGCTCGGAGCTCAGCTCCTCCGGGTTCCCCGTCCCCCAGCAGCCCGCGGCATCCGAGGCCATGCCTCCCTTTCCCGCAGCCCCTCCGGCGGCGGTCCCCGGCCCGCTGAGGGTCGTCGTCGCCGACGACAACCCTGTGGTCCGGGCCGGCCTGGGCGTGCTGCTCTCCGGCCGTGAGGACATCGAAGTCGTGGCGGAGGCCGCGGACGGCCGCCAGGCCTACGACATGGCCGTGCAGCACCGCCCGGACGTCGTCCTGCTCGACGTCCGCATGCCGGGGGTCGACGGCATCTCCGCGCTGCCGCACCTCGTGCACGTCGCCCCGGTCATGATGCTGACGTACAGCCGCGAGAGCGAGATCGTCCACGAGGCGCTGAGACTGGGCGCAGGCGGCTATCTGGTGCACGGGGAGTTCACGGCGGACCAACTCGTGCAGGCCGTACGGGACACCAAGAGCGGCCGGGCCCACTTCACCGCGACCGCTGCGAACGCGCTCCTGGCCCATATGAGGCAGGGCCCCGGACCGCAGGGCGGGCAACTGCCGGAGGGACTGGGGACCGCGCTGACCACGGGCGTTGCCTACCAGAGCTCCGGCTACGACGGGCAGGGCGCCGGACATGTGCAGCAACACGGTGCGCCTGCACATCCGCCGGTCCCCGAAATGCCGTCACCTGCGACGCGACCGGCCCTACCCGCGCAGGGTCTTTCGCAAATGCAACCAGTTGTGGCACAGTCTTCAACAACCGGGGGGCCGGTCGCGGCTCCCAACAGGCAGCAGTACGGGCTGAGTTCGCGGGAGGTGGAGGTCATGGAGCTGATCGCGTCCGGCATGAGCAATCAGCAGATCGCCGCCACCTGCTTCATCAGCGAGAAGACCGTCAAGAACCACATCAACCGCATCTTCACCAAGCTGCACAGCGGAAGCCGCAGCGAGGCGATCGCCCGCTGGCTGGGCACGGCGCCGGCGCGGGGGAGTGGTGGACATGGCTGAGCGGGGGACGCGGGCCCAGGACTCGGGCGTCAGGACCCAACTCGCCTTTTGGGCCCGGGATTGGGCCCTGGGACCCTCCGGCGGGCAGGGTGTCCCGCCGTATGTTTCTCATGTCGCAAACGGCACCGGCCAGGAGGAAGCCGGTAACGGAAGCGACAACCGAGAAACGTGTGAGTCGGCCGGCTACCGGTCGGCCGAACCCGGAGGGGAACACCATGTCGAACATCACCCTGAAGACCGCCGTCCGCGTCAACGGCTGGGCCAGCACCGCCGTTCGTTCCATCCAGAAGCGCTACGAGGCCAAGGACCGCGGCCAGACGGCGTTCGAGTACCTGGGCATCATCCTGGTGGTCGTGGCGATCATCGGCGCGATCGTGGCGACGGGTATCGGTGGCGCGATCTCGACTCGGATCTCCGGCCTCGTGGACTCCATCACCGCCGGCTAATGGGTGCGCGCAAACGCGGCGATGCAGGGCAGGCCTTCCCCATCTATGTAGTGATGGTGGCGGGCCTGCTCTTCCTCGCGTGCGCGTTCTTTGCTGTCGGTAAGGCATCGGCTGCACGTAACGGAGCTCAGGGCGCAGCGGACGCCGCTGTGCTCGCTGCTGCTCAGGACGCTCGTGACACCCTGGGCCCTCCGTTCGTCGCCTCTCTCATGACGCCGGGCGGGCTCCACGAGTTCTTGCAGGACTACATGTTCCAGACGGTATCGCCGTGCATGGAGGCTCAGCGGTTCGCTGCCTCCAACCGGGCTGACAAGACAGCGTGTTACCCGACGTATGGCTACCTGCAGGACAAGATGCATGTCAGCATCCGGACTCGCTACACGGTGGGCGACACGGTGATCCCCGGTACGGAGACCAAGCAGGCCACCGCGGATGCGACTGCAGTCATCGAGTTCCGATGCACCTACAAGTTCAAGGGCGACCCGGGTGAACCGGTGAGCTTTAAGTGCGATGGCCGGGACGGCTTCTCGATCGACCCCACTGACTTCGATCAGGACGCATGGGCCGCTCTGAGCAAGGCCATCTTCGCCGTCCACTTGGTCGACGACTGACAGCGAACGACGAGTAAAGGAATCAGAACCGATGAGCATTCGGCGTACTGCGAGGACCCGAAGGGTGGTGGCCGCTGCCTCGATGACGGCGGCACTGGCCCTCGCCGTCACTGCTTGCGGCAGTGATGACGGCGGAGAGGCGAAGGACCCCGTTTCTCCGTCGTCATCCTCCTCACCCTCCAAGCCCTCCGACGGGGACAAGGGTGCGCAGGAAGACACTTCCGCCGGGGACAACGTGGATCCGAATGTGAAGCTGGCCGAGGTGAAGGGGCAGGGCGGCCTCAGCCTCGTCATCAATCAGGTCAAGCGCGACTCCGGCGGGTTCGTCACCGTCCAAGGAGAGATCAAGAACGAAGGACAGCAGTCGAGCAACACCGCAGGCTGGGCGGGTGCCGAGAGCGCGATCGTGGCGAAGAACCCCAACTCGGTCGCCGGTGCCACACTGGTGGACAAAGCAGGCAAGAAGCGCTACTACATCCTCCGGGACACGGATTCACGGTGCCTCTGCACGACGGGGATTCTCCCGCTCCAGCCGGGGAAGTCGACACCGGTCTTCATGCAGTTCCCGGCCCCGCCCAGTACGACAACGGAAGTCGACTTCACGTTGCCGACCTTCGCCACCACCTCCCTGAAGATTTCCGGGTGATGGCCGACATGACCAGCACACGCACAAGGATCAGGTCAGGTCGTGCCGTGGGGCGCGCCGTCGCGGTGGCGATGCTGATGGCCGGAACCAGCGTCTTCGGGGTCTCGACCGCTCTCGCGGACGACGGCCCGAGCGTGCCTCCCGGTACGGAGGCGTCGTCGGAGCCGCCCGTCAAGGTGGATGGGAATGACCCCGATCTGAAGATGCCCGACGGTGGCACGCTCGCTCCGGGCAAAGTCCTCGACATCATCCAGGTCGTCGAGGACATGGGCGGCGAGGAGCGTCGCGAGGACAGCAACGCGAGCATCAAGTTCGCGCTCCAGGCCGAGGTCCTCTTCGGCAAGGACAGCGCGAAGCTGAGCTCGGCGGCCAAGTCCCGTATCGCGGCCGTCGCTGCCGAGATCAAGAAGCAGAACGCCACGAAGGTGCGCGTCTTCGGCTTCACCGACAATCTCGGTTCCTCCGCACACGGTGACGTGCTGTCCAAGCAGCGTGCCGACGCGGTGCATTCGGTGCTGGCCCAGTCGCTCGACTCGAACGTCACCTTCGAGATCCGCGGCTACGGCGAGCAGTACCCGATCGCCAGCAACGCCAACGAGGAGGGCAGGAAGAAGAACCGGCGCGTGGAGGTCTCCTTCCCGCGCGGCAACGCTTCCTGAGGGCGCACGCCCGCATTGGGCCTGTAGGGTCTCAGATTTCGCGGTACAGTCTCATCTCCGATGGCACATCGGCGGCACTTATGCCGTCTTCGTGAGACTCGCTGGTCGGGGTTCTCACTGTCCTGTCGCATCGAAGCTGTCGGATTCCCACTCGGTCTCGTTCGGGCTGGCAGATTCTAAGTGCGGTGGGTCCCGAGCGGCGGCGTTTGCTTCGTTCGTGGGGTTTGATCTCACTTCGCTGGTCTCGTTCTCACTACACCGGTCCCGGGCCCTTCCGTGAAAGCCATGTCGTTTGAGAACACTGGCCCTTGGTGTTCTCAAACGACATGGCATCCCAGCAGGTCAGCAGCCCGCCATCTGCCAGATGCAGTGCGACGGGACACTCACCCTTTCGGGTGGCGGGGTTCCGGCCCGCTCCGCCCGTCAGTGCCTGGCTGACACCCTTGGCTGTACGGGTCGTTGCCCGTGGGGCAGGGGTACGCGATGAACAGTGTCACGGCGACGGTGAGTATCCGTCAGCAGCGTGGTGCTCTTGTGGAGGTCCGGGACTGGGGTACGGCACCTGTCGACCTTCTGCAGTCGGCTTGTCCGTAGCGGACGTTCCGTTGGTACAAGGGCCAGAAGCACTACTCGGGTATCTACTGGTCAGCGACGATGCGCGACCACGTGATCTACGAGTCGCGCTTGGAACTGTCGCGGTTGCTCTTTGCCGACTTCGATCCGTCCGTACGCGGCATCGTGGCCCAGCCGTTCCTGCTGAAGGCCGTTGTGGAGGGGCAGGCCCGCAAGCACATGCCGGATTACATCTTGACCACTGAGCAGGGTCCGGTAGTGGTGGATGTGAAGCCGCACTGCCGGCTGTCCACCCCAGTGGTGGCGTTCACGTTCGCGTGGACCCGGCAGGCGGTCGAGTCGCGTGACGGGCGCTCAGCGCCTCGTCTCGTACCTGGTCAGGATCACGCCGCAGGGAAGCGTCCGCGTCTCCACCAGGTTCAGGTTCACCCAGCTGTCCAGCGCGGTGAAGAACGGCGTGCCGCCGCCCACCAGGACCGGCGCGGTGGCCAGCACGTACTCGTCGATCAGCCCGGCCCGCATGGCCGCCCCGGCGAGCGTCGCGCCGCCGATGTCCATCGGGCCGCCGTCCTCGGCCTTGAGCCGGGTGATCTCGGCGACCGCGTCGCCGGTGACCAGGCGGGTGTTCCAGTCGACCTTGTCGATCGTCGAGGAGAACACCACCTTCGACATGTCCCGCCAGCGGCGCGCGAACTCGATTTCCGCCGGGGTGGCGTTGGGCTGCTGGTCGCCGGTCGGCCAGTAGGAGCTCATCGTCTGCCACAGCTTGCGCCCGTACAGCGACAGGTCGGTCGCCTGCAACTGGTCGGACCAAAACTGGAACAGCTCGTCGCTCGGCACGCTCCAGCCGATGTCGTCGCCGGGCGCGGCGATGTAGCCGTCCAGGGTCAGGTTCATGCCGTAGATCAGTTTCCGCATGGCTCCAGCCTTCCGTGAGTCGGTCTCACGCGTACAGACCGGCGCGGCGCGGGAAACTCATCGGTGCGCGATCTGAGCTCGCATGCAGTCCTCGTGCTCGGTGGCTCAGCCGCAGACTCATCGTTCCCCCGAGGAAATGGCATCGATCTGAGACTGATCTTGGGTGACATCGCGGTGAGACAACAGAGAACCAGCAGGTCACAGAAGATCGACATGTCATCGGCGGCGAGACCCTACAGGGCCTTGTAGGTGTAGGGCCTCACGCTTCGTGTCGTAATCTCACGGCCGATGTCGTATGGATGTCGCATACGACATCGCCGCGAGATTGGCGAGGTGTCCTGTCGCATGCAAGCTGGCAGATTCTCAACGAATCACGACTGAGCCACGTTTTGCGGTGGGGCTGCCCGTCCGGGAGGAACCCAGTCGCACCCCGGCTGCGAAGACGACAGGATGCGGCCATGACTGACGATCCCTTGCTCGCTCGCGCCCGGGACCTGTGGATGGAGTTGGCGGACACACCGGTCGAGTTCTGTCCCTCAGGAGGGGCGAAGGTTGTGGTCGCGCCCAGGTCGCGGCTGTGTCCGCCGTCGTGGACCGGGGTCGTACGGATCGGTGACGCTGCCATCGTCACTGCACCGAGCGTTCGGGCCGCCGGAATGGTGGACGACGCCGCGCGGAAGATGTCCCCCGAAGAGCTCTTCGACGTCGCTCGTCTGCGTGCGGTGCTGCCCGTACTCGATGTCCTCGGGCCGGCTTCGCTCTTCTATCTCGGCCAGGACGGACTTCTTCTTCCTGCGCATCAAGTTACCGGGGTTGAGCAGTTGCCGATTGGTGACGGCGACCTGGCCGCACTGCTGGCCCTGGCCGGGCAGGAGGAGGCCGGCGAGAGCGGTCTGGAGGACATCTCCTCTCCCGCGTTCTGTCTTCGCCGCGGCAACGAGGTGGTCGCCGCGGCCGGGTACCGGTCCTGGCCGCGGTCGGTGGCCCACCTGAGTGTGCTGGTTGCCCCGCACTGCCGGGGTCAGCGCCTGGCGCGGGCCGTGGCGTCACCGCGAAGGAGATCGCTGCCTGGGCACGCGGGCACTGGATCATCGACAGCACCGTCCACTGGACCAAAGACGTCACCTTCACCGAGGACGCCGGCCAGGTCCGCCTCCACCACGCAGCCGCCGTCATGAGCACACTGCGCGACCTGGCCCGCGCCACCCTCCACCGGGCCGGCTGGACCAACATCGCCAGCGGCAGACGCGCCCACACGCAACCCGGAACTGCCCTCGCCCTCCACGGAATCCCCTGATCAAACCTACTCGCCCCGGGGCCCTGGGGTCATACCCTCCGGATATGACATCTGGTGAAGTGTATACGTCGAAAAACGGAATGAACCTCCGTAAAGGCCGAATTACTGCATCCGCAGCCGCACGCTTCAGCGGTGTGCGGCGGAACTCAATCAGGGTGGTTCTGGCCCTCCCGGGGGCGCTTCGTCATCCGTTCAAGGCCGGGACCGTGGCCGATATGGTGCGAAGAGCCGCCGTGCTGGGCAAGGTCATATCGCCCACGTCGGATGTGGACACGTGGATCTACACGTCACGGGCGCACCGTCTACCGAGTCTTCGGCTGTCGGATGCCGAACGGTGGATCGCGGACTGGGGGGTACTGCCACGAGCGCCCCTGCTCTCCCGGGATGCCTCACCGGGAAACCTGCTCACCCAGTACGCGGAGCGCTATGCGCTCTTCGATTCGGAGGACCCAGGCGAGGCGGTCAGGGAGATTGCGCAAAACCTTTCGGAGGGCGATACCCCGACCCTCGTCCTGTTCTTCTTCTGGGGACTCCACTCGGAAGGCCCGGCCTTGGCCGATCAACTGGACGCGGTGTCCGGCCAGAACGTGTTCTGGCAGTTCCTCGGTGACCCCGGTCTCAGCTCGTCTGTGCTCGGCGATCTCGATGCTCTGCGGGCCGAGGCTCCACACATCAGGAACGTGAGCCTCTACCGAGGGTGGGATTCGATCGAGGAGACTCCCGAGTATCTCTTCTATCGCGGCGTGCTGAAGCCGTTCATCCATTGGCGAAAGGAGCGCGCCACGGGGAAGAGCTGAGTGGATGTCAGCAGGGCCCGGGTTGGCGCGGGCCAGGTCTCGCAGCGCGGTCGAGGTCATTTACGAACGTCGGAGTCCTGCGAGTTCTCGTGCTCGCCATCGAAGCGGGTCAGTGCGTCGCGCAGCCTCTTCTCCAGCGCGTCGGTGAAGGCGGCGGCGTCCAGCGGCTGGCGGATCGCGTCGTAATGGACATCGCGGTTGTCCTCGAAGTCCGGCGGCAGGTCATCCTCCGGGTTGCGCCACCGGTTCGCCCCGGCCACCCAGATCTCCCGCCGGCGCAGCGCGTCGCGCAAGGCGACCAGAACGCACAGCTCGTACGGGATCCGCTCCACCCGGCCCTTGTCATCGACCACTGCCTTGCGCCACTCCTCGCGCACCACCCCGGAATGAGGGATCCGCTCGGCCTCGTCGAAGTAGGCGCCCTCCTGCGATGGGCTGGTCCAGGTATCGCTTGAGTAGGTCGATCGCGTCCATCACCGGCCGGTAGGCCGTGTTGTTGCACTTCAGCTCCAACGCGTTCAGCAGCGGACGGCGTTTCCGCCGCGTCCGATGTGCGCTACGTCTCATCCGGGGGCCGTTACACCGGATGGGCGGCTGGTGTCTCCATGCCGAGTCCACAACACGAGGGAGACATGATGAACGGGAACGTCGAGGTGGTCGTCGTCGGCGGCGGGTACGGGGGCGTGACGGCGGCCAATAGCCTGGCTCGGCGCGATGGCGTGTCGGTGACCCTGGTCAATCCGCGTCCCGACTTCGTCGAGCGGATCCGTCTGCACCAGCTCGTGACCGGCTCCGATGACGCGGTCGAGGGCTTCGGTGAGGTTCTGGGCGGGAACGTCCGGCTGGTGGTCGACACCGCGACCCGGATCGACGCTGCCGAGCGCCGGGTGTCGCTGGCGGGCGGTGGCACCGTCTCATACGACTACCTCGTCTACGCGGTGGGCAGCGGCGCCTCCGATCCCGGCGTGCCCGGAGCGGCGGAGTTCGCTCATTCGGTGTCGGACATCGAGGGGGCGGAACGACTGCGGTCGGCGCTGGCCGCGACGCCCGCGTCGGCTCCGGTGACCGTGGTCGGGGCCGGCCCGACCGGCCTGGAGACCGCCGCCGAGCTGGCGGAACTGGGCCGCAAGGTCACCCTGGTCTGCGGCGACGTGCTCGGCCCCTCCCTGCATGCCCGGGGCCGCCGCCCGGTCGCCCGCCGGCTCGCCAAGCTGGGTGTGACCGTCCTCGAAGGTGCCCGTGCGCGGGTGACGGAAGTGACACGCGACGGCGTGCAGCTCGACGACGGCCGCGAGCTGCCCAGCGCTGTGACGATCTGGACCGCGGGATTCCGTGTCCCGGACCTGGCCGCCCGCAGCGGGCTGCGCACCGACACCGAAGGCCGTCTGGTCACCGACGCGACGCTGACCAGTGTGGACGACGTGCGCATCGTCGCCGCTGGGGACGCGGCGGTGATGACGGACCGGCCGTTCCGGATGAGCTGCCAGGCCGCCGTGCAGCTGGGCCCGGCGGCCGCCGCCACGATCCTGCGCCGGATCGCGGGGAAAACACCCGCTCCCGTCCGGATGTTCTTCTCCGGGCAGTGCCTCAGCCTCGGCCGAAACGAGGGCGTCACCCAGTTCTCCTACCCGAACGACAGGGTGAACGCGCTCCACCTCAGCGGGCGGCTCGGTGCCGGCGTCAAGGAGATCGCCTGCCGGTTCACCCTCAATAAGTTGGTGTCCGGGGCACGCAAGGCCAGTTCCCGCGCATCCCACGGCGACAGCACCGACCGCCTGGAATCGCCTCAGTCGGAACACCGCACGACGCCGTCCGGCACCCGACGCGCGGCTTAGCCGCCAAGACCCCTCCTTGGGCCGGACCGACCGGTCCGGCTCAAGGAGGACCGAGCCGGAGTGACAAGCACACAACGCCTCGTATGCCGTGGCCGGGCGCCGGGGCGCCATTCCCACCAGCCCGCCCCACGCGGCCTGATCAGTGGGGAGGCTGCTGCCGACGACCCCGTCATCAGACCGGGTACATGTTCCACGGCCTGCTTCCGGCCCATGGGGCCGACCACGAGAGAGTGAAGCGCACGACATGAACGACCACGTCACCGACCCCGCGACGGAGGCCTTCGTCGCCCACCGCGACCTGCTGTTCACCGTCGCCTACGAGATGCTCGGATCGGCGGCGGACGCCGAGGACGTCCTCCAGGAGGCCTGGCTGCGGTGGGTCAAGGTCGACCTGGCGCAGGTGCGGGACCAGCGCGCCTACCTGGTACGGATCACGACCCGGCAAGCACTCAACCGGCTACGCACCCTCAAACGGCGCAAGGAGGCCTACGTCGGCCCCTGGCTGCCCGAGCCCCTGCTCACCGCGCCGGACGTGGCCGAGGACGTCGAACTGTCCGAGAACCTGTCGCTGGCACTCATGTTCATCCTCGAAACCCTCTCACCGACCGAACGCGCCGTTTTCGTGCTGCGCGAGGTCTTCGACATCGGCTACGACGACATCGCGGCCGCGATCGACAAGAGCCCCGCCGCCACACGCCAGATCGCCTACCGCGCCCGCCAACACGTCGACGCCCGCCGGCCGCGCACACCGGTTTCCCCGGAAGAAGCCCGGGCAGCGTTGAATTCGTTCCAGTCCGCGCTCGTGACCGGGGACCTGCAGGGGCTGCTCGACGTACTCGCCCCGGACGTTGTTTTCGTCAGCGACGGCGGCGGCCTCAGGCTGGCGGCCCTGCGGCCGGTCGTCGGCGCCGACAAGGTGCTCCGTTACATGGCCGGCAGTCTCGACAAGGCCGGCGGCACCTTCACCAGTGAGCCCACGACGGTCAACGGCAACCCCGGACTCATCCTGCGCCTGGACAGCGTGATCGACGGCGTGCTGGCCTTCCGCGTGGAGAACGCCCGTGTCACCGGCCTCTACTACGTCCGCAACCCCGAAAAGCTCACCCGCGTCGAGTCCGAAACCCCCCTCACCTCCCGCTGACCGTCCCCCCGCGACACGGCCGACCGAGGTGCGCGGTAGCGCAGGCGACACGATGAATTGGGGCGTTGTCACTTGTTGGGTGCGCAGGTCCGTGACGGCGCGTCGGGCGTGGCGGAGCTCGGGCTTCGGGTCAGTGTTCAGGCCGTGGTGGGTCGGCCGGCGACGCCGGTGATCTGGTCCCCGATGGCGAAGCGGTGATCATCTCGGCTCGGTAGCCGGAGGCGCGCACGCATTTCTGAACGGCACAGGATCTTCAGCGTGGCTCTACCCAGCCGTGTCGGACGGCGTAACCGCCAAGCTGCATCCGGGTCCGAACTCCGGCTATGTCCATGAGGTAGCGCAGGCGTCGGTGCAGCGTGCGCGGTGAAAGACCGAGCTGTGTCGCGGCCGTCGGGTCGGTCAGGCCGGCCAGCAGTAGCGCGAGGATCCTTCGGTCGAGGTCGGTCGGGCCTTCCGCACCGAGCTCGACGGTGGTTTCGGCTCCTCCGCCGGTGCCCGACAGCTCGAGCGGGTGGGCGGTGCGCCATACCGTCTCGAACAGCGCGTCCAGCGCATCCAACAGGCCGCTGCGGTGCAGCAGCACGGCGCCGGGCTCTCCGGCCGGTGTGACCGCGAGCGGGACAAGGCCGAGGTCGGCATCGGCCAGCACGAGTTTCATCGGCAGCTGGTCGGCGACACGCAGTTGCACGCCGTTGCGCAGTGAATCGATCGCATCGGTGATGATGCCCGGCTCTGCGAGCACGGCCCGGTCCAGTACCGCCCGGAAGTGCACGCCGCGCCCGATGGCCGCGGGTTCGGCCGTGTTCTCGTCGGGCGGCACGGCGAGGAACGGTGCGGTGATGAAGGTGCGGACCTGCGTGCGGGCTGCCTGCTGCACCTGCAGGAAGCGATGACGGATGGCGTCGACGCCCGTGACGACCTCGATCAGATCGTTGATGCTGCTTCCGGTCATCGCCGCCCGGTGTTCCTCGGCGAAGCTCACCAGTGCCTGCTCAGCCATCCGCAGCCCGTCCCGTCCCGGCGCTGGCTGATGAGAGCGCCGAGCGCCATGGCCGGCGGCGCGGCAGTCAACTGCTCGTCCGCCGATCTGATCACCAGTCCCCACCCGACCAGGCGGGACAAGGCCTCGTCGACGTCGGCCTGCGATACGACGAGCAGATCCGACAGCAGCATCGCGGTGGAGTTCGGCCGTCCGAGCAGCGCCCGGTAGACGCGCTCGTCATCGGGTTCGAGGCCCAGAACATCCAGCATCGGCGACCGACTCTCTTCCGCTTGCCGCAGCGGGGAGAGTATGCGCCATGGCGGCAGACCCTGAGTAGTCCCTGCTGGGAGCAGGTGTGACGGGAAGGGCCCCGGGGATTCGCCTCTCCGGGGCCCGACAGTGCGGTTCATCGCAGGCCGTACGCCCGGATGATTTTGTTCTTGACGCTGAAGCCGCTGTCCGTCTCGGCGCTCGCGCGGACCGAGAGGAAGCCGCCGCGCTTCTTGGCCGTCCTGAACGAACCCGTCCAGTAGCCGTCGGCGCCCTTGGCCAGGGTCACCTTCTGCCAGGTGGCGCCGTCGTCGTACGAGACGTCCAGCTTCACCGTGGTGACGGTGCCCGGCACGGTGCCGAGGCCCATCGACACCGGCTTGAGCGCGATCTTCTGGGTCGCATCGGCCTTGACGTCGCCGTGCAGGTCCGACTCCAGCTTGTAGTCCAGGTTCAGTACCGAGAACGGCTCGAAGAAGTCCGAGTCGACGGTGTCGGACATGAAGGTCCACTCGGTGTGGGTGCGCGTCGACAGCCGGAAGACGTCACCGGGCCGCTGCACGTCGAGGACGGCGCGGTAGGGCAGGTTGCCCGCCGGCACCTCCACCCACTGCATGTCCGTGCTGTCCGGGTTGTCGTGGATCAGCGTGTCGCCCTGGAAGACCTGCAGGTGGGTCGGCGTCTCACCCCACGGCAGGAAGCCGCCCAGCCGCATGTTGTCGCTGGCGGAGGCCCACGCCTGCACGTTCCAGGTCATGTAGTTCTGCCAGCGGGAGTTGTACACGCCGAAGGCCTCGCCCTGGCCGGGCCGGGTCGCCGGAGCGAACCAGTCCAGACGGGTGGTGCTGCCCTTGGCATACGTGTTGTCGCCCGACACCATCGACCACGGCAGGGCTCCGTCGACGCCCTGCGTGTGGAACTCCCTCCAGACCTGGCGCGGCGTCACTCATTCGGTGCGGGTGCCCGGGTGCCACTCGAGCTCGGGGAGGTTGAACGACGGGCTGAGGGTGAAGTCGGACCGGTAACCTTCCGCCAACCCGCCGTCCGTGGCCGAGTAGTAGCGGGCATCGATCCGGGCGAGGTCACCCTTGGTCGGCTTGTAGACCAGGGCCCGGTCCGGCACCCGGCCGGGGTAGTCCCGGGTCAGGTCGTAGACGAACGGCGTGTACTCGGTCTGCTTTGCGGTCAGCTTCAGGATGCCGGCCTTGGCCATCGAGACAAGGGTCCTGCCCGCGTCGCGGTGCACGGTGGCGACCGGGATGGTCGACTCGCCGACGTACTCCATCAGGGCGCCGACACCGTCGTTGACCACGATCAGCGTCTTCGCACCGGCCGCGACCGCGGCCTCGGTGCGCTCCTGCGGCGGGACCTCGTCGCTGCGCTTGATGACGACGACCTTGCCCTTGGCCCTGACCTTCTCGTATGCGGCCGCCGCGCCGTTGCCCGCGTAGACAGCGTCCAGCCTGTCCGTGGCGGTGCCCAGGGCGCTGCCCGCCTGCACCAGTGCCTCGAAGCGGAGCCGACCGCCCGGCGTGCTCAGGCTGAGCAGCGGCTCGCCCTTGCGCCAGCGGGTGGTCAGCAGGAACTCGCCCTGCGTCATCGGCTTCGTCGGCGCGACGTAGACGTCGTCGTACGTCGGCGGCAGCACGTACGCGCTGCGGTAGTCCAGGAACGGGTCGAGGCCCTTGTAGTGGACGTTGAAGTCGACCTTGCGCTGGCGGTCCTCGGTGCGCTGTGGCGCCTCGGTCTGCAGCAGGTGTGCCTTGCTCGCATCCAGCACCACGTCCGCCGAGCCGTCCTCGAGCACGGTCTCCGGGGCGACCAGCACGGCCAGACCCGAGCGGTCCGCCTTCTCGCCGGCCACGTCGAGGTACCCCGCGACGGTGTACAGGCCGGGTGCCATGCGCATGGTGGTCGAGCCGTCGACGTAGACCGTCCACGGCCAGAAGTCGCCGGCCAGGTTGATCGTGGCCCAGCCGGCGGCGGGCTTACCGTCCCGGCCGACCAGCTTGATGTTCAGGTCGTAGCGCTCCTCCTCCTTGAGCAGCGCCACGGACGTGCGGGTCACCGGCTGCCCGGTGGCCGCGTCGGTGGCTATCACGTAGCCGACGTGCCGGCCTGCCGAGGCGGTCTGCGGGTCACCCGTCACCGGGACGGTGGCGGTGCCGTCCGCCGGGACGGTCACCGTGGTGGCTCCCAGCGTGAACGGGCCGCCGTCGTTGGTCAGCGCCAGGTTCAGCGTGATGTCGGCGGAACCGGTGTTGGTGAAGGTCAGGTCCTTCTTGACGGCGGCGTCGCTCGGCTCGTGCGGCCACGTGTAGTTGCCGAAGAAGAGCGATCCGGTGCCGCGGACCGTGGTGCGCACCGCGGCGGCCACGTCGACACGGCCGGTGCCGACCTCGTACGGCGAGTACCCGTCGGCCAGGCCCTTCGCGGTGCTCATCAGGTGTTCCTTGAGCTGCGCGCCGGTCCAGTCCGGGTGCTGCTGGGCCAGGATCGCCGCCGCGCCGACCACGTGCGGGGTGGCCATCGAGGTGCCGCTGAGGGTCCGGTAGAGGCCCTCACCACCGTCGGTCATCTCCTGCGAGCGGGCCGCGGTGATGTCCACGCCGGGCGCCGCGATGTCCGGCTTCATGCCGCCGGAGCCGGCCAGCGGGCCGGTGCTGGAGAAGGACGCGAGCTGGTCCTGCTTGTCCGTGGCGGCCACGGTCAGCGCCGAGGCGGCCGCGCCCGGGGCGGAGATGCTCTCCGGGCCCGCGTTGCCGGCGGCGATGACGAACAGCGTGCCGTACTGCTCGGACAGCGCGTCGACCGTCTGCGACATCGGGTCGCTGCCGTCCGTCGGGTAGGAGTCGCCGAGGCTCATGTTGACGACGTCCGCACCGGACTCGGCGGCCCACTGCATGCCGGCCATGACCCAGGAGTCCTGGCCGTAGCCCTCCGCGCCGCCGAGCACCTTGCCGACGAACAGGTCGGCGCCGGGGGCGACGCCCTTGTTGTCGCCTCCGGAGGCGACGCCCGAACCGACGATCGTGCCGGCCACATGCGTGCCGTGCCCGTTGACGTCGGTGACGGCCTCACCCGGCACGAAGCTGACCGTGCCGTCGATCACGCCGGCGAAGTCGGGGTGGTTGACGTCGATGCCGGTGTCGAGCACCGCGACCTTGACGCCCTTGCCGGTGTACCCGGCAGCCCAGGCCTCGGGCGCGCCGATCAGCGGCACGCTCTCCTTGAGGTTGACCTTCACGTGACCGTCGAGCCACAGCTTCGCCACACCCGCGCCCAACTTCGCGCTGCCCTGCGGCGCGACGGCGGTCCAGAAGGTGCGGGCCTGCCGCTTCTCGGTGCTGAGCGCGGCACCGCGGATGCCCCTGAGCTTGCGGGTCAGCTTGCTGCCCCGGGGGGCCGTCGGCTCGACGGCCGCGCGGGACTTCGGCTGGGCGTACGTCGCGATCAGCGGCACCGCGGCCGACTTCGCGTCGTCGTAGCCCATCTCGATCAGGTCGGTGACGTTGAACAGCCGCCGGTCCAGCTTGCCCGTGCCCAGCAGCGGCACCGCCTCGTCCGGGATGACGAACAGGTCACCCTTGATCTCCTGGAGTTTCACGCCGCCGACGGCGCTGTCCGGCCGGTCGACGTCGGCGATCTGTTTGCCGTCGGCCATCGTGCTGACCGTGACGACGTCGCCGGTGACCAGGGTGACCTTGTGGATCGCCGAGGGCTTGGCGGGAACGGTGGGCTTGCTCGGAGCGGCTTGTGCGGGCGCTTGCAGAACTGCGAGCCCCGACGCCAGCAGCGGCACCGCGGTGGCGGCCGAGAGCAGCTGCCAGCGTCTGCGCCGGAAGGCGGAAGATAGTGAGGGGGAGAACATGCCATGGGTCTATCGGCCAGTGACGCCGACGTGAAGGCTTGATGACGGCAAGTCATCGCCATGGCAAGGACTTGCCAGCCGTAAACCACGTGCATCCGGGCAAGGTTGCACTTTCCGCACGTGGCCGTGCAGTCAGCGGTTGCAGCGCGAAGCCCTTGTCGACCGCTCGCCGCCCGGTGACGGCCTTGACTCCACCAGGCCCTGTCTGGAGCGTGATCGATTCGCCGCGGCGGAGACGCCGAACTTGCGCGTGGGCCAGTTGCTCCCGGATGGCAAGGTCGGTGGCGGACGGGATCAACCGCTCCATCCCGGTCACAGCGCCGCAGTTGGCCACGAGCGGCGAGGTCCTGCAAGTCTCGGATTCGCGCACCGGCCCCGGGCGTACGTGACGCCCGGGGCCGGTGGACCGTGTGGCCCGTCTGCTAATTGTTCGTGGTCCGCACCGCGTCCAGGTCCGGTTGCGGTGCTGCGGTCCCGGCCCTCGGCGCGGCCGTGCCGGTGTCGCTCGCGTCGCGCTGCGCCGAGAGCGACGACTGCTGCGCCGGGAAGAGACCGTTGTAGTACGGGTGGTAGTCCACCAGCGAGCTGCCCGCGCTGATGGCGGAGCCTGCCGCGGTCAGCTCGGTCGAGGAGACCGACCCCGTCCCGCCGAAGGCGATGACGGAGTTGACCCCGGCCGCCTGCTGGCGCAGGTAGGTCGCGTCCGTCTCCGTCAGCGTCGTCTCGTCGGTCCACAGGACCGGGCCGTAGGAGAGCATGCCGGCGCTCGCGGAGACGCCGCCGCGCCAGCTGTCCGACCAGGCCAGGCCCACCTGGTACGGGGAGCTCCACCAGAACCGGGCGAGCGCGACGGAGGTGCCGTCGTGGCCGCTGCCGCTGATCGGGTAGTACGTCCAGGTATCGGGCCAGTTGGGGAGGTGCGTGTGCGTGAGCGCGTACTTCGCCGAGGAGCCGACCGGGATGACCATGGTCTGGTCGGGGTCGAGCGAGTTGAGGTACGACTTCACCGACGACGACAGCGTGTTGCCGTCGTTGAGGACGACCGTGCCCTTGCCGCCGTAGCCGAGCGACCCGGCCGCCGCGGAGGCCGCGAGCGCCGAGTGGTAGTCGGTGCCGGTGGCGAGGAACACGTACTCCGGGGCGCTGGTGACGGCCTTGGCGACCGCCACGGACGTGGAGTAGCGCGAGGTTCCCGCCAGCCGCTTCGGCGTGAGACCGAGCGAGCTGACCTTGCTCGCCACCGTGCTGGACAGGATGTCCATGCCACCCACCAGGTAGACCGTGGCGCCGGGCTTCAGCGTGCGCTTCAGCTCGGTCTGCACGGCGCTCGACAGCGAGGTCTTCGACGTCATCAGCAGGGGGCCCTGCTTCTGGCCGGCGAGCGTCTGCCCGGTCAGGGCGTAGGACGGGCTGTCCTTACTGATGAGGACGGCCGTCCGCGCGTCGATCAGGCCGGGCTCGTTCCGGCCGACCGTGTTCCACGTCCAGCGGGACGAGGCCACGTTGGTGGCCGAGGAGTCGGTGCCCCAGACCCGGCCGACGCTCTGGCGGCGCAGCGGCTGCCAGGCAATGTCGAGGGTCGACGAGGTGCCCGGTGGCGACGGCATCTTGGTGACCTCACCGGTGGCGACGTCCACGATGCGGGGGGTGGCCGCGTCCTCGTCGGTTCCGTTGGTGACGGCGATCCGGGTGCCGCTGGGCGACCATGCCGGGGTGTACGCGGCGTCGCTGAAGGAGAGTTGGCGCTCCCCGGTGCCGTCGACGTTGATGACGAACAGCCGGGTGAGGCCGTCGGCCTCGCGGACGAAGGCGACCTGGGTGCCGTCGGGCGAGATCGCAGGGTTGTCGCCGTTGTCGGTCAGCTTCGTGAAGCCGCGGGTGGTGTCGTCGTAGAGCCAGATGGCCGACCCGGTCGGTGAGCTGCAGGTGTCGCCGGTGCGGACGAATGCGATCAGGCCGTTGACGGACGCGCTCGGCTCGCGGTCGCAGCCGTCCTCCGCGGTGGAGAACAGCGGCTGGGTATAGCGGGAGCCGTCCGAGGGGGCGTAGCGGAGTCGGCCGCCGCCGGAGTAGACGACCGTGCTTCCGGTGTACAGGAACGTCGGGTCGCTCACCCCGCTCATGGAGCCCTGCTCTTGGATCCTGACCAGGGTGGAGCCGGTGTACCGGCGGGTCTCGACCCGGCCGTTTTTCACGTACGCGACCCGGCTGCCGTCGGGCGACCAGGCCGGCTGGCTCGCTCCGGCGACGAAGTCGGTGTAGGTGCTGCTGCCGAGCTGGTGCGTCTGCACGACGTTGCGTGCGCCGTTGAGGAACATCAGCTTGCCGTCCGTGGCCTGCCACGTCACAGGGTCTGCCGCCGCCGCGCCGGGCGCGGTGGCCATGCCTGCCGCCACGGCGACGGCGGTGCCCAGTGCCGCGAGCACGCGGCGTCTGCGAATCTTCATGTGCCCCCACAAGAGTGATGAAAGGCTGCCGTTCGCCTCCCCGGCGCGGAACGGAATCTCACGTTCCCCTACGACAGCTGCGTCACTGTAGCGGCACACGTGATCAGAAAGGAACAGCTTTCCCACGGACGGTCGGGCCCGCCGAGTCACCCGGCGCCATGCTGTCCTTGCCCTCACTCACGGCCGAGGACGGTCTGTTCGGCCCAGATGGTCTTGCCGTTCTGGCTGTAGCGGGTGCCCCACTGGTGGGCGAGTTGGGAGACGATGAACAGCCCGCGACCTCCTTCGTCCGCGACCGGCGCGTGCCGCAGATGGGGTGCGGAGCTGCCGGCGTCCGTCACTTCGCAGGTGAGTGTGCGCTCCAGGATGAGGCGCAGTTGCACGGGCGGGGCTCCGTAGTGCACGGCGTTCGTGACCAGCTCACTGACGATCAGCTCTGCGGTGAACACGGCTTCCTCGTTCAGTTGCCAGTCGGTGAGGCGGCACCGGGCAAGGGCCCGGGCTTCGCCCGGGGCTGTCGCGTCGGGGGTGAGTCGCCAGGTGGCCACGTGGTCGGGGGCGATGCCGGAGGTACGGGCCAGGAGAAGCGCGGCGTCGCCTCGTGGGGGATCGTTTCCCAGTGCGTAGACGACGTCGTCGCACAGGGACTGCAGGGAGCGGTCGGACCGGCTCAGGACGCTCCGGAGCAGGCCGGGATCCGTCTCCGCTTCTCCCTCCGGGAGCAGGGCTGCGGTGTAGAAGGCGAGGGTGCTTCCCTCGGCGAGTTCGAGGCTCGCGGAGGCCCTGGGCAGGTCCTCGGCGCAGCCCAGCAGAGGGCTTGCCGGGACGTCGCAGATGTGCGTCGTGCCGTCCGGGAGGACGACGATCGGTGCGGGGTGCCCCGCACGGGCGATGGTGCAGATTCGGGTGATGGGGTCGTAGACCCCGTAGAGGCAACTTGCGGTCAGTGTCTCGTTGCGCAGCGGATCGGCGGGTGGGAGCGCCGCACGTTCCTCGGCCAGTCGGCCGGTGGTGTCGTGCAGTCTGGCGAGGAGCTCGTCCGGCTCCAGGTCGAGTGCGGCCAGCGCGTGGATTGCGGTGCGCAGCTGCCCCATGGTGGTGGCGGCAGAGATTCCTTGCCCGGTCGCGTTGCCGGTGACCAGCGCTGTGCGGGCGCCGGGCAGGGTGATGGTGTCGAACCAGCTCGCACCCAGGTCCGCGGGGAGGCGGAGCCACGCAGTGTCGACGGCTGTCCGCGGACCGGGGCTCTGGGGCAGGAGCCGGCGCTGGGTCGTGGCGGCGATGGTCCGCTCGCGGGTGAAGCGGCGGGCATTGTCGATGCACAGCGCGGTGTGGGCGGCCAGTTCGAGGGCGAGGTCGACGTCGCCCTCGCCGTAGATCTCGGTCTGTCCGCAGCGGTACAGGCTCATCAGCCCCAGCACTGTGCCACGGAGCGTCAGCGGCGCCGTGATGAGCGAATGCGCTCCCGACGCGCGAATGGCCTCGGCACGTGCCGGATCCGCCGCCAGCCAGGCACTGTCGGCAGTCAGTTCCACGAGCCGGGGACGCAGGTCGGACAGAGCTTGCCCGAACGGGGTCCCGTAGGGCGCGGTGCGTACATCGCCGACCGGATGCACGGGCTCCGCGACACAGCTGCGGAAGGCAGCACGCCGTAGGGGCACATCCCGGCTGAGCGGACCGATCGGGGGGTCCTCACCCCGTACGACTTCATCCACTACCTCGACCACGAGGATGTCGGCGTACTCAGGCACCAGGACATCCGCTGCCTCCTGGCAGGTGGCGACCACGTCGAGGGTCCGGCCGACGGATTCGCGCACACGGGCGAGGACGGCGGTGTGCGCGTGCGCCCGCTCCCGGCCGGTGACCTCGACTGTGGAGATCGCGAGCCCGAGGACTGCACCTCGGGTGTCCTGCAGCCGGTAGGTGGATACGGAGAACACTCGTTCCCCGCCGTGATCGGCAGCAAAGCGAACGCGCACCAAGCGGTCGAGCACCGGCACGCCTTCCTCCAGGACACGACGAGCCACGGATTCCTCGATCGCAGGGTCCGAGAGGGCGTACACCTCCATGAGTGGCCGACCCAGCAGGCTCTCGGACGGCACTCCGTGCAAGGCACGTGTGGCCGTATTGACGCGCACGATCCGGAGTTCGCGGTCGACGATGTGCAAGCCGATGGGTGACTCGGTGAACAGGGCCTCGATCAGACTCTCGCTGATGCCGTCCGCATGGGCCCCGCCCGTGGGTTCCATCGGCTGCCGCCCGATTTCCCAGGCCACGGCGCCGTCTCGCAGCACCGGTCGCACCCACAGCTCGCACGTTGCCGTGCGGCCCTCCCGGCTGCTCAGCTGCAGCTCTTCCCCGCCATGGTTGCCCTTGCCGACCGTGAAGAGTCCTGTCGCCGGAAGACCCAGCACCTCGGACGCGGGGAGGCCCAGCAAGGAGGCGGCCTCGTGACTCCACTCCGTGATCACACCGGAACCATCGATGATCATGAGTGCGTCGCCCCTCACGGCCCAGGCACCTCCGTCGGCCGTCGAGGCGGTCACTCATCCTCACAGCGGGTGACCGCCCCGAGTCTTCGATGATCCCGCAGGTGAGGTGGTGACCCCCGTCCTGAGGAGCACTCGGCGCCGGATCGACGCCCGTTTTCAGTGTGCCGCGATGCGCTCGACGCGGCGACACCGAGTCGTAAGGGGCCAGGGCGGCTGCTGAGCTGCGACCGGTACAAGGTCACCGGCGTTGCGTGATGTGTTCGCCGACGCGTGTCTGCTGGACCGTGAGTATGCCGGCGGCATAGCTCGCGCGCAGGCGTTACAGCAGGTGGTCGGCCTTGCCGGCCTTGATGTCGCGGATCATTTGCTGGAGCGCTTCGCGGCTGTCGGTGAGGTAACGATCCTCTGCGCCGACAACGGCGATGTAGCTGTTGCCCTGCGTATCGGTTCCCAGGCGGTAGCAGTTGGCTGCCTCACCGCAGTACGGGGACTCCCAGGTGATGTCCGGCATGATCGTCTCCCCTAAAGATCGTTGGCGATGTCCAGGATGAAGTCGCGGGATGTGTCGGGGTCCAATGCCACGGCCTGCATCGCGTCAAGCTGGGCTCGATACTTGCGGAGCTGCTTCTCAGAGTCGTAGAACTCTGGGCCATGGGTGCTGTCAAGCTCCACGGTGTCGAGTTCGGGGACAGGGCTCTCGGCGTATATCACCGACTGCCCGGCGCCTGGGAACCCTCCAGCGCTGAAGGGGATGGCCCGTACCGTCACGTCGTAACGTTCGGACATCTCCAGGATGTGGTGCAGTTGATGCTTGGCCACCTTCGGACCGCCGAACTGTGTGCGCAGAGCGGCCTCGTACATGATCAGGTCGATCGACGGCGGGTCGTTCTTGTCCAGCACCTGGCGGCGGTCGAGTCGCAGTGCCATGCGTACGTCCATATCGGCGGTGCTGAGTCGGGGGATGACGTGCTCGAAGAGGGCACGGGCGTGGTCCTCCGTATGGAGCAGGCCGGGCATGTGGACAGTCAGCGCGATCCGCAAGCGCCGGGCGTACCATTCCATCTCGGCTACATCGAGGAACCCGGACGGGAGCAACTCCCGGTATTTGTCCCACCATTGAGTTCTACGCCGTGACGTCATCGCGACCAAGGCTTCGACCAGTGTGCTGTTCACGCAACCGTAGGTGTCGGCCAGTGTGCGGACCCGTTCGGCGCTGATGCCGGACCGTCCTGATTCCATGTTCGGGATGTTCGTGCGCGGTACGCCGAGCAGTGCGGCAGCTGCTTCCGTGGTGATGCCTGCGGCGGTTCGCATCTTCCGCAGCTCTGCCCCGAGGCGTCGTTGGCGCTCGGTGGGCGCGCTTCTCGGTGGCATGTGCCCCTCCCGTACAGCCCGGAAATGGCACCAGTCTGCCTCTCGAGCTGCTTGAAGGTCCACTGGCGGCCCGCGGGATTCAACCGAAACGTAGTACACGTACTCCCGAATGCTCTACAGTCGGTGACGCACTGCTCACGCTGCGGCGAGCCGGAAGTGCATCGTGCGGTCCTGCCCGCACCCTCCTGCCCTGGGAGGGGCGGTACCGCGCCAGGGAGGCAAGCCACCGCTCATTCCTCAGCGCAAGAGCCACTTGTGCGCCTCGACGCGAAAGAGAGAGACCGCCAACTCGCCACCCTCACCAGGGGAGTCAGCTATGCCGAAATCTCCGCCCGCCGCGCTCTGTCCGGTGGTCACCGAGGAACCCGCACCCGACCCGTATGCATATCTGCAACCCAGGCGCCGCACCGCCGATCGTGGCCTCGCGCTGAGTCTCACTCTTGTCGGCGACCCACGCAGCTCGGCGATCGGGCGCAATGCCGTCACGGCCTCGTTGAGCGCGTACGGGCTCACTCCGTACACCTGGCCGGCGGCGCTCGTGCTGGGCGAACTCGTCGGGGTCGCCGGCATGATGACCCCGGGCCAGGACCTGTACGTCTCCGCCCGGCACCGCGACAACTCGCTTCGGTTGGCCGTCTGGGACCAGCACCCTCGCCACTCCGACCCGGCTGCCGTCACCCTCTGTGAGGAGCGACGCCGGAGCGCTCTGTGGCTGCTGGATTCCGTCGTGGACGACTGGGGTGGGGAGTGGGGCGTCTGTGACGCGCTGCCGCCGCACGCGGGCACCAGGTCCTGGGTCCGGCTGCCCAGATGACGGAGGCTTCGCCGGGCTGCGGTCGTACGTGTTTATCCGGATCGCAGTGCGGCGGCGTCGAAGGTCGCGTTTGTGTACGAGTGGGGGCGGGCCGGAAAGGGCTCCATGACTCCTACCGGCGGGTAAAGGTTGCGTGAGTGGAGCCTTGCATCTGCATATCCCCTTTCTTAAATTCAGGTGAACGCCAGTAGAACTCCAGAAAGTTGTTCCATGCGCCGAGACATACCGCCCCTCGTCGAGGTGCGTCGCATCACGCAAAAGAAGCGCGATGCGTGGTGGACCGTGCTCCTTGTCGACCCCGTAGCCACACCTCTGGTGCGGTTCGTTGCCCGGCGCACCGGCATTACTCCCAACCAGATCACCTGGGGCGCCTTGGTCCTGGGGCTGGCCGCCGCCGCGTGCTTCGCCAAGGGCGACTGGTACTGGTTGACCGCCGGCGCGCTGATCTACCACCTGAGCTTCATCCTTGACTGCATGGACGGCAAGGTGGCCCGTCTCACCGGTCAGGGCTCTGTGTTCGGCGCCTGGCTGGACTACATCTTCGACCGGATACGGGTCATGGCCTGTGCCGTCGCCCTTATGGCCGGCCAGTTCCACCGCACCGGTGAGATCGCCTACATCTGGCTCGCTGCCGTCGTCGTCTTCCTGGACGGTCTGCGGTACATCAACTCGCTGGAGATCTTCAAGACCCGGCACACGATGCGCAAGCAGATCAAGGCGCGCATCCGGTCAGCCCGCCGAGCCGAGGACCAGACAGAGCTCGCCTTCATGGAGGACCTGCTTCGGGACAACCCCGAAGCCGACATCGAGCACGATGCAACCAGCCTCCCGACGCAGGAGGAGACACCCCGCGGCCCGGTGGCATTCGCCGCCTCCCGAGGGCAAGTGATCGACCTGCATCAGGAGTTCCGTCACCGCTTCCCGGCCTACCTGCGGTTCCGCTCGTTCATGCTGCGCCACCGCATCCGCACCCATCTGATCAGTGGCATCGAGTTTCAGATGAGCGTGTTCATCATCGGCCCGCTCCTGGACCAGGTCATTGCTGCCACAGTCGTCAGCGGGGCGCTGCTGCTGGCCTTCGAGCTGGCAATCATCTACAAGCTGCTGTTGTCCACCCGTGACTTCACGCGCACGATGAGCTCCTTCGAACAGCAGCACAACATCACGACTGCGGCCTGACCTCCCGCAGGGGCGACGGCCGCCGGGGAGGGCCGGAGGAGGAAGCGGCGACGCCGACCGTGCGCAGGCTCACAGCTCAACGGGACCGTCGTCGCGCAGCTTCCGCCACAGGCGGGTGCGGTGCAGCACGTAGAGGGCGATGAACAGGACGATCATCTGCAACCCCACAGCGAGCAGCCAGAAGACGGCCGTGCTCTCCAGCTCGTTGGTCATGTAGGTGAAGTTCACGCCGAAGAAGCCGGTCAGGAACGTCAGCGGCAGGAAGATCGTCGACACGATGGCCAGCCGGTTGATCACGCCGTTCTGCTCGCCGGACACGAGGGACGAGTAGCTGACGAAGGCTCGCCGGGAGGCGTCCTGGAGAGACGCGATGTCCGTGAGTACCGACCGCGCAGCGCGTTGGTACGAGCGAGCAAGCCTCTTCCGCTCCTCCGGGAAACCGCGGCTCATCGGAGTCCACGCATGCGGAGGGACCCATTCGCACTGCCGGGTGACCCTGAACGGGTGATGGTTCGCGCCGTCGGCGTCCGCAGGCCGAAGGAATGCCCGCCGTCAATCACTGCCCTCGTGGAGGCTCTGCAAGGTCACGGGGACGCCGACGCTGGAGGGCGCTCCTGCGGACCTGCCCTGGAGATCGGCGGCGATGTCCCGGATCGCGGGGAGCCGGGCGAACAGTGCGTCTCCGGGGCAGTCGGTGGTGTTGCCGTCGCGATGGCCGGAGATGGCGGCGAATTCTGCCGAAGTGCCCTTGGGGTAGCGGCTTCCGTCATTGGTGGACGTGAGTCGCACCTTGCTGCGGGGGTCGACACCGCGCAGGCCGAGTTTCCAGGCGGCGAGAGCCGCGATCGCATGCTCCATGGGTGCCGGCACAGGCGTACCTCGTTCGAAGGTGCCGATCGCCGCGATCCCCGCAGTGTCCCGGTTGAATCCCAGGGTGTGGGAGCCGACGACAGGGCGGTCGACACCGCCGGCGCGACCTTCGTAGATGGTGCCGCATCGGTCGACGAGGAAGTTGTAGCCGAGGTCTCCCCAATCCCGGTCACGGGTCTGGCCCGTGTACAGGTTGCGCAGGGTGCGCGGGACGTCCGCACAGTCGTAGTCGTTGGGGGTGTCGGTGTGGTGGATGAAGATCGCCGTCACCCCTCCCGCGTAGTGGGCATGAGGGTCGCGCTGGGTCTCGTCGGCCCGCCACTGCCCACGCGACACGATGACGGGCCGATGCGCTGCACGGGGGAAGGTCACGGGCGTCGCTCCGAGGACGGGGAATGGGCGTGCGGAGTCAACGACCGGCTCCGCAACGGTTCCGGTCTGCTGCACCGAGGAAGGGCTTTTCGGCATCGCCCCACTGACGGTTCCGGCCCTCGTCCCCCCGGCCGCTGCCGCCATGAGAGAGACCGCCACAGGGACCGTGACCCACAGTGCCATTCGGTACAAACGCACAGGGAGACCTTCTTTGTCTTCGCCGTGGGGACGGTGGGAGTGCGTACGCCCAACAGCTTTGCGGGAGGAGGTGCGCTGCGCGCGCCGGGTTACCGCATGCAGGCGAGCATGCCGAAGCCCGCAGGGGAGTTCCGAGGGGACGCCGGGTCGCCTCGGCGAGCCCGAACGGGCCGGTGCACCTGTGGCCGCCGTCGGCGAGCACCTTGCGTCTCGGCACCCGGCCGGGCGTACCGTCCATGCCTGACTGCCCGGACACACGTAACGTGACGAGGGACTGCACAGGGTCGTCGAAGATGTTCCGGTACGGAGGAGTGGACGTGAAGCTCGGCCTGCACTACTGGAACTACTCGCAACCCGCCGACCCCGCGCTCATCGCGCCCACGCTCGCCGAGTCGGCGCGGATCGCCGACCAGGGCGGGGTCTCGGCGTTCACCGTGATGGATCACTACTTCCAGATGGAGACCCCGCAGAGCACGGCCGACGAGCCGATGCTGGAGGGATACACGGCCCTCGGATACGTGGCGGCGCTGACCCAGCGGATGACGCTCGGCGTGATGGTGACGGGCGTGATGTACCGCTACCCGGGCCTGCTGGCGAAGATCGTCACCAGCCTCGACGTGCTGTCCGGCGGCCGGGCCGTGCTCGGTATCGGCGCCTCCTGGTACGAGCGGGAGCAGCGCGGGCTCGGCGTGCCGGTCGTTCCGGTCGCGGAGCGGTTCGAACGGCTGGAGGAGATGCTTCAGATCTGTCTGCAGATGTGGAGCGAGGAGAACGGCCCGTACGAGGGGCGGCACTACCGGCTGGCCGAGACGCTGTGCGTGCCGGAGCCGATCGGCGAGCGGCCGCCGATCATGATCGGCGGCGGGGGCGAGAAGAAGACGCTGCGGCTGGTCGCCCGGTACGGGGACGCGTGCAACCTGTTCGCTACCGATGTGGACGAGGTGGCCCACAAGCTCGACGTACTGCGGGAGCACTGCGAGGCGGCGGGCCGCGACTACGACGCCATCGAGAAGACCCTGATGTTCAGCAGGCCGGTCCTGGACGAGACCGATGCGTTCCTCGCCGACGTCGAGGCGTACGCGGAACTCGGCATCACCGCCGTCCAGGTGCTGCCGGACCGGCACCCGGTCAGCTTCACCGAACAGGTCGTCGCACGCATCGTGCCCAGGCTCGACGCGATCGGTTAGACGGCCCAGGAGCCGTTCTTCGGCCGGTTACCGGTTCTCCGTGCCGGGAGTCCGCTCCTGTTCCGCGGGGCCGACGGCGGAGTCGATCAGCAGCGCGGCGACGGAGCGGGCAGGCGCGGGCCCTTTGGGGTCTTGCCAGCCGGTAGCGGCCGCCGGGCCTGTACCCGGAGGCCGACGCGCGGGCCATCGGACCCGTACGGCCCCCGCAGCCCTCAGACCCAGCCCCGCATCGCCACGAATCCGTACAGCAGGCCCAGTGAAAACACCGTCAGGCCGGCCGTGAACACCGCGGGCATCAGCACCGGACCCCAGGCCCGCGGCCCGGCCACCGTGGCGCGCTTCTCCGGGTCCGCCGGATCGTACGTGACCCGGATCGGCGCCCCGACCTCGAAGCCGAACGGGCCCGGCGCGTGGTCGACGAACTCCATGTCGCGGCCGTCGAGGGTGCGGAACGCGAACACGTACTCCGTCGCGTAACCACGCTCCCGGTCCGCCCCCCGGTCCACGACCCGGCGCTCCGCACACCGGCCCTCGACCTGCACCCCGTGCCGGATCAGGCTCAGCACCCGGCCCAGCCGCAGCGCCGACCGCACGGCGAACGCACCGAGGAACAGGCCGAACAGCAGCAGGAAGGTCGCGGTGCCGCCGGGCAGAACATTCATGAACGCCAGTCCTCCACGGGCTACTTCACGGTGATCGAACCGACGAACGCGTCGAGATCCTTCGCGCTCAGCGAGCCCTTCACCGCATTGATCCGGATGGCGAACGGTACGTCCTTCGAGTCGACCCCCGCCACCACGACCCCCGTCATCCGGGTGCCGCTCGCCGGGGTCTGCTCCTTTCCGGACGAGGTGAACTCGTAGTCGATCCGCCGCGCGTCACGGGCGCTCTCCTCGCCCGCCAGCCGCACGTCGGAGGTGTCCTTGCGGGTCGCACCGAGGCCGATGCCCGCGCCCGCCGCGGCGGCCGCCTCACCCGCGTCGTCGACGCCCGTGGCGAAGTCGAGCTGGACCGAGACCATGCCGGTGCGCAGCCCGCCCTCCGTCTTGAGCGCGACGGCCGCGTTGTTCTTGCTGCGGTCGGCCGCGGACTGCTCCTTGTATCCCTTGTCCTTCGGGTAGCCGACGGACAGGCTCTTCGTGTCGAGCGTGCCCCAGCCGTCCGGGACGGCGCCGGCGTCCGAGGAGCCGCAGCCGGTGAGAAGGGTGAGACCGATGGCGGCGGCAACTGCCGCGCCGAGCGTCCGGGACCTGTTCACTGCCGCCCTTGCCGTTGCCGCTGCCATGGTCTGTTCATCGCCTCTCGTCGTGCGGGTACTGCGGGTGCTGTGAGGTGCTCAGTTCGCGCAGTAGCTGTACGGAAGGAAGCTGCGCTTGTCGCCCTGCGGAGCTCCGAGGAACTGCGCGTCCGTCAGTGTCTCCTTCTTGTGCTCGTCCGAGATGGAGAAGCCGAGACTCATGCCGAGCGAGACCTCGAAGCCGAACTCCTGGGCGTCCGACTCACCGTGGTACTGCATGGTGCTCGACAGGCCGTCCTGGAACATCATCTGGTCGAAGGGGTCCGTTCCGTCGGGCTTCTGCTGCAGCGACTTGTCGCCGAACATGTACTCGAACGGTGCGGTGTTGTTGCCGCTGCCGTCCAGCCAGTTCTCGGCGATCGCCCGCTTGTCCTCGGTGGCCTTGTCGGTGTCCTTGCCGAAGACGATCGAGTTCGTCTGGACCTCGATGCCGGTGTCGCCGGACGAGTCCGTGACGCTGCCCTTGCCGCCGCGCTTGTCGCCGTCCTTCTTGCCGTTGTCGCCCTTGGCCTCGCCCTTGTCGGACGTCGAGCCCGTCTCGACCGTCTTCGTCATGTCGATGCGGACGATCTTGCCGGTCTTCTGGTCACGGGTGACGGTGATCGCCCCGGTGCGGGTGTCCTTCGCGCCGGCCGTGCCGGTGAGCGGGCCCGCCGTGCCGCCGACCTTGCCCTCGAGTTCGAGCTTGGCGGTGTACGTGTACGACTCGTTGCCGTTCACGTCGTCCTTGGTGATGGTCACATCGGGAGAGAACTTGGCCTTGCCGCCCAGCTTGGCACCGAGCGCGGACTCGTCGGCCGCGCTGATGGAGAGCCCGCCGTCGGCATACACGTTGAGACCGATGGTCGAGTAGGAGATCTTCTTGTCGCCGATCTTCTTCTCGACGTCCTCCTTCTTCTCGGCCCACTTCATGCCCGAGTACCAGCCGCCGCCGTAGCCGCCGCTGTACTTGGTCGAGGTCTCCCACATCTTCATTTCCTCGATGTCGTCCCGCATCTTCTTGGCGTCCTCCTCGCTCTTGAAGACCCAGGTGTCACCGTTGGTGATCTTGACGCCGCCGCCGACGTCGACATCCGCCTTGCCGAGCTTGCCGAGCTTGACGCCGGGAGTACTGGCAGTGGCGCCCACGGACGCGGCGTCCGTGAACGTCATGTAGACCAGCTTGTCGTTCTCGTCGACCTTGCCGTCCTCGTTCACATCCGTCTTGGCCTGGCTGACCTTCTGCTGGAAGCCGTACTCGTTGCCCCACTCGAACCAGCCGATCTTCACCTTGTCGCCGACGGTGTCGGAGACGCTGGAGACCTGGCACAGCTTGGGCTCGTAGTCGGCATCGGTCTTCGGCTTCGCGGTCGGGTCCCCGCCGCCCGTCGTGCATCCGGCACTGCCGCCGCCCATCGAGCTGATCGCACACCGGATCCGGTCGCCGATCTTCCCGCCGACACCCGCCATCGCCATCGCACCGATCAAGGTGACGACGAGGACGATCACCCCGAGGTACTCCACGGCGGTGGCACCGCTGTCGCGCCAGGTGTACGAGTTCGGGGTCGCGGCGGACTCCGTCTCGCCGTCCTCCAGCAGCCGGTCGACGGCCAGCCCCACGGCCGAGCCGGTGACCAGCACCACCACCGGCATCAACACGCCCTCGACGCCGACGACATGCCACGAGACGAAGAGGCCGTACGCGAGCCCGACGACCGGGACACCCACGGTGGCGAGCAGATACAGGAGACGGGACCCGCGCTGCTCACCGGGCAGGACGCGGGCGGCGGCCAGGGTGGTGAGAAGGGTGGTGATGACGCTGGGCACATGCAGCAGGGCCAGCCGCCAGGTGAAGTCCTGGAGCCGCTCGTCGGTGGCGAGCGTCTCGACGAGCCCACGGGTCACCAGGATCCCGGCGAAGACGTAGACGAGGGCGCCGACGGCCCAACTGCGCGTCAGGGGAAAGAACACACCCCCGCCACGCCCCCGCGGTATGTGGCCTCCGCTTCCACTTCTCCAGCCGCCGCCACTTCTCACGGTCTTCCCCTCCGCCACCGACTCGCACTGCCTGCCCGCCCCGCTGCTGAACCTCGGGTGTGGCGTGAGCGTACGGCCGGACGGGCCGGGTGACCTGGGCCCTCGGCCCCAACTCCGGGCCCAAGTCCGGGGGAACGGGTCGTTGGGCCCCGGGCGCTCAGGTGGGTACGAGGGCCCGGGCAGCCGGCTCAGCCGGTCAGGGAATCGCTGCCCCGGTGGGAGCTGCACGTGGGTGCTCATGGGGGTCCGAGGGCCCAAGGCGGGTGCACCGTACGCTCGTTAGCGTCGAAACCATGTCACATCTGGGGGAGTTGCGTCGTCGGATCCGACGGTGGTCACGGGGTTCCCGGCCGCGTACGGACGTCCGGTTGCTGGGTCTGCGCCGCCGGCACGATCGGGGACCCGAGGCGATATCGGCCGCGGTGACCTCGGTGATGCCCTCGCGGTGCACCTCGCCGACCCGCCGCATGGGCTGCACCGTCAAACTCCTCGCCATCTGCGAGCGCGCCACCGACGGCCGGTCCGTCACCGCGCGTGTGCACCCGGCGATGATCCCGCTCAGCCATCCGCTGGCCTCCGTCGCGCCACCTCTGAGCCGACCACTCCACAGCCCAGCAGCGCCACCTTCAGCGGACGCGTACGCATCATCCGCCTGCGACCGTCCTACGGCCGGATCGCAGGCACAGGGCCGACCAGGGGCCGACCCTTCATATGCGTCGCGCAGGCTCACCGGGGGCGGTGGCCGGCACCGCCTCCTGCGGGGAGCGATACCACCGGCGGTGGACCCCTCCCCACCCGGCCTCCGCGCTGCCGCACTGGCGGGGGCACCAGCACCGCCCCGACGCCCGAGGACCGCCCTTCCCGGCGAACGGGCCGCTGGGGGAAGTGCCAGACAGGACACACGCGGGGACGTCGACCAAGTTCCTGGCAATCCTCGGGCGACTGCCCGCACGCCAGCGGGGGTGAACCTCTGCCGATCCAGCTGTCCGAGGCCGCGGGGCCGTCCTACACTGCTGGCGTGACCGCTGCATACGACTACGAGGACATGCACCACCTGGTGGACCGGCTCACCCCGACCCAGGTGCGACGCCTGCGCCTGCTCGTCACCCAGGATGAGGAACTGTCCCAGGTTGCCCAGTCGCTGCCGGCAGTCGACGCGAACGAGGCCGAGGAGTCGGTCCCGGCCGGGCTGCTGGCCCTGATCGGCAGCGTGAATGGCCCAGAGGATCTGGCTGAACGGCACGACAACTACATCCGCGAGCGGATGCGCGAGCGGTTCGGCGACTCGGCGTGATCGCCACGGTCCTGGACACCGGACCCCTGGCTGCGGCGTTCAACGCGGCCGACCTGCGGCACCCGGAGTGCGCCTCCCTGTTGACGTCGCTGACCGGCCGCCGTCTGCTGCCCAGCCCGGTCATGACCGAGGTCTGCTGGCTGCTGGAGCGCTGGCCCCAGGTCGAAGCGGCGTTCCCCGCCGAGGTCGCACGGGGAACATTCGAGCTGGTGCACCTCACTCCCGCCGACCTGACGCGCATGGGTGAGCTGGTCCTTCAGTATGCCGACTTCCCGCTCGGCGGGGTCGACGCCTCGGTGATCGCGGTGGCCGAGCGCTTCGGCGTGGACCGGGTGGCCACCCTCGACCGGCGGCACTTCAGCGTCGTCAAGCCCGCCCACGTCCCCGCGCTGACACTCCTGCCGTAGCCCGACCAGTGGTCTATACCTCTGACGGCAGCGCCGACGGCAACAACCGCGCACGCCAGCGCACAACCACGCACCTCGACGCACCGCCAAACTGCCGCTGACCTGCTAAAACGCAGGTGGGGAGGGGTCGCGTAGCACACGTACTATGTGCTGGCAGGCGGCGCCCCCGTCGTGGTGCACAACAACTCGTGGTGCACCGACGAGGAACGTCTCGAGGATGCCGACGACATCGCCAAGGGGCACGCGGACAGCAAGCACGCGGGCGACTTCCCCGGCCTGTCGACCGACGATCTCGCCGATCTGGCCAAGGACGTGATCAAGAATCCGTCGCGGACCAAGGACCTGGGCAGCGGCCGGAAGGCGTTCCTCGGCAAGGACGGCACGACCATCGTGATCCACGATCCAATGAGCCCGGACGGCGGAACCATCTTCCGGCGGGGCCCGGCGAAGCTCGAAGAGTACTGGGAAGGGCTGAACTGATGCCGGCAGGCGAAGTGGCGGCGAGCGAACTGTTCACGGGGGCCGAGACCGAACTCCTGCGGCGGGCGCTCCTGGAATGGGGCGGCCCGGCCCACTGCAGCGATCAGCTCGCCGTCGGCATGGGCTTCGCGGACGAGCAGGATCTGGTCGACCAGTGCGGCAGGCTGCGGGGTGCACTCGCCGACGATGCCCCGCTCGCACCGGTGGACTGGGCGCGGACCCTTCTGGCCGTGGAGATCGTGTTCGTCAGCGACCTCGCCGGCACCGGCGTCGAATGGCGGACGACCACGGGACTCGGTGACGAGCCGACCATCATGATGCTGCGGTCGATCCAGCGGAAGCTGGCCAGGACGGTCAAGCCCTACTACGGGAAGCGCCCGAGCGAATGACGCCGGATCGGCCTCGTCGCCGACCTTGGGTCCCCGCCTGAGTCCTGGGGCCCAAGACGGGTCCGGGGCGGGTCGCTAGCGTCGTGCCCCGGAAGTGTTCATGGCTCGCCCGCCCCCGCGTACGGACAACGACCACGGGGCGGGCGCGGGACCGGAAGGGTGGACGGGTGAGGACTCGCTTGCAGACGGCGGAGCAGCTGGCGCTGACCGAGGAGGAGTCCCGGCTCCTGCAACAGGGCCTGGTCGAGTGGAGCGGCCCGGCGCGCTGCACGGAGGAGTTCGCGGTGGCCATGGGCTTCGATGACGCGGCCGACCTGAACCGGAGGGGGGCCACGATCCGTACGGCGCTGGCCGCGAAGGAACCCCTGGAGCCGATGGACTGGGCGCGGGCGCTGCTCGCCACGGAGCTGGCGTTCGCCAGCGAGGTGGTCGGCTCGGGCTACGAGTGGTCCACAACGACCGGCTGGTCCGACGACACGACCGTGAAGGTCCTGCGCTCCACGCAACTGAAGCTGATCCGCACGGTGTCCCCGCTCGTCGGCCGCGGCCTGGGCACCCGGCCCTCGACCTCCTGAGCGCCGCTCCGAGTTGGGCCCGTGGGCCCACGCACCCACCGCCGCCCGGTTGTTAGCGTGCCGGGCAGGAGAGCGGGGGCCATGGTCAGGAACGGGGAACGATGAAGGCTCGTACAGCAGTCATGGCGGCGACGACAGCGGCGCTCTGCCTCGCGGCCGTGTCCTGCGGCCCGTCCGGCGACGACTCGTCCCACGGCAAGGACAACGGCAGGGCGAGCAGTCCGTCGCGCGCGAAGCCGTCCGGCAACGACACCTCGCCCACGCCCCCGCAGCCGTCCCCGAGCACGCTGCCGGCCGGCACCGGCAAGGTGCTCACCGTGGCGGAGCTGACCGAGGCAGCCCTGGCCACCGGCGACGTACCCGACTACGAGGTCACCCCTCTACAGGGCAGCCAGGACACCGGCAGGGAGAAGGCCGAGAACCAGGCCTGCCGGCCACTGGCCGCCGTGATCAACGGCGCACCCGAACCGGCCGCCGGCGCCACCGTCCTCCATATCGTCATGGACCAGTCGGAAGAAGGCAAAGGCGACCAGACCGTCGTCACCGAGATTCTCACCTCCCACCCGAAGGGTGCGGCCCAGCAGGTGCTGCGCGACGTCCGGGACGCGGTGCAGGCCTGCGCGGGCGGGTTCCGGACGCCGAGCCACGAGGGCCCGTCCACATACAGCAAGGTCGAGCTGCTGGATGCGCCACGGGTGGGCGAGGAGAGCATCGCCTACCGGGTGACGGGAAACATCGAGGGCGACAAGGTGCCCCTGGTCTTCCAGCTCGTACGGAGAGGATCGACGGTCGTCACGTTCTACGTCGCCAACTTCGTCGATGCGACGACCCCGGAGCTTCCGGCGGAAGTGGTCATTGCGCAGCTGGCCAAGCTTCCGTAGCCCGCCGACTCAGTCGGTCTGGACGATCTGCACCTGCACGCCCGGACGCAGCCCCCACTTCTCCATCGTCCCCGCCTCCGACTCGATCACATGCCGGGCCCGCAGCCGCACCATCCCGAGCCGCCCCGGCTTCATCGTGTGGAGCGCCACGACGTTGAACTTCCGGTCCAGGTACGCCACATCGATCGTGAACCGCATCCGGAACGTGTGCACACTCCCGCACGGGGTGAGCATCAACGCCCCGTCGATCCCGTCCTGCCCGAGAAGCCCTTTCGACCGGGCCCGGTACGAGGCGGCGATCCGGAGCGGTATTTCCAGCCCCGGTCCACCCTCCCGGTCCGCGACCGTCAACGTCCCCTTGCCATTGCGCCATTGACCCATGGCGACGACGGTAGCGCCCGGTGAGAACCACTGGGCCCGAAATGCTGCGCAGTGGGCCCCAGGGCCCATGACCCCGTGTGCGTTGCCCGCCTAGGGTCGGTTCCGTGTACGCCATGCTGATAGGGGTCGCCGCGCTCTGGGGCGCCGCGACCGGACTGCTGGTCCCGCGCGCCGCCTACCGGTTCTCCGTCGAGCCGGAGGACGCATGGCGGGACACCTGCCCCGCGGGCCACCCCTTCAGTGGGGTGGCCCGCGGCTGGCTCGGTTCCACGCGGTGCGCGGCGTGTGCCACCGGTGCTGCGGTGCGGACGACTGCGCAGACGAAGACGGCTGCGGTTCCGGCCGCACCCGCCGAACCCGTCGACCCCACCGGGCCGGCCGACGCGAGCACGAGGGAAGGCGACGGCCGTGAGGCGAACCTCTCCGCCGAACCGGTCGCGCGGTACGCCCCCGCCGTCCTCGCCCCCGTCGCCACCACCCTCGGCTGCGCCGCCCTGGCCGCGGCCACCGGGCTTCGACCCGAGCTTGCCGTCTGGCTGCTGCTTGCCCCTGTTGCCGTGCTCCTCGCCACCATCGACCGCCGTGTCCACCGGCTGCCCGACCAGCTGACGCTGCCGCTCGCCGGTGCGGTCGTTGTACTGCTGGGTGGTGCGGCGCTGCTTCCGGAGCACGGCGGTTCGTGGCTGCCGGCCCTGCTCGGCGGCCTCGCGCTCGGCGGCTTTTACTTCCTGCTCTTCCTGGTCAACCCGAACGGGATGGGCTTCGGCGACGTCAAGCTCGCCCTGTCGCTGGGAGTGGCTCTCGGCTGGTACGGCTGGGCGGTCGTCTTCGCGGGCGGCTTCGCCGGGTTCGTGTTCGGTGCGGTGTACGGGTTCGGGCTGATGATCCTGCGGCGGGCCGGACGCAGGACGGGCATCCCGTTCGGGCCGTTCATGATCGCGGGCGCGCTGCTCGGGATGCTTTTCGGCGGCCTCGCCGCCTGACCCGCCGGGCACCCCGAATTCGGTCGCGCCCGGGCATGCGCGGATGACACCATCCCCGCATGCCCGGGACATCCGAAGAACAGGAACGCACACGCTTCGAAGCGCTCGTCGCCGAGGCCGCCGCCGTCTCCGTCGACGGCTGGGACTTCTCCTGGCTCGACGGCCGGGCCACGGAGCAGCGCCCTTCCTGGGGGTATGCGCGCGCCATGGCCGACCGGCTGGGCCGGGCGCAGGCAGCCCTGGACATCCAGACCGGCGGCGGCGAGGTCCTCGCCTCCGCCCCGAAGCTGCCGCCGGTGACCGTCGCCACCGAGTCCTGGCCGCCGAACATCGCCCGCGCCACTTCCCTGCTGCACCCGCTCGGCGCAGTCGTGGTCGCCGATGCCGACGAGCCGCCGCTGCCGTTCGGGGACGCGGCCTTCGACCTGGTGGTCAGCCGGCATCCGGTGACCACATGGTGGGCGGAGATCGCGCGCATGCTGAAACCCGGTGGTACGTACTTCTCGCAGCAGGTCGGCCCGGCGAGTGTCTTCGAACTCGTCGAGTACTTCCTCGGCCCGCAGCCCCCCCGAGGCACGCGGCGCCCGCGACCCGCAGCGGACCCGCGCCGACGCGGAGGCGACCGGACTCGAAGTCGTCGATCTGCGGCCGGAGACGCTGCGTACCGAGTTCTTCGACATCGGCGCCGTCGTCTACTTCCTGCGGAAGGTGATCTGGATGGTGCCCGGCTTCACGGTCGAGCAGTACCGGCCGCAACTGGCCGCCCTGCACCACCTCATCGAGACCGAGGGGCCGTTCGTCGCGCACACCACCCGCTTCCTGATCGAGGCCCGCAAGCCGCAGTAGCCGCAAACGCGGTGGCGCATGATGTGCCATCACTCTCTCTTCACCGGCGTACGCCCAAAATGATGCGACCCTGGGCGGTGAGCGCACGGGGAAGGAGCAGGCCATGAGGGTGGAGAACGGCGAGGATGCCTCCCGCAGCCCGCGGCAGGGCAACGCCGAATGGCTCAGAGGGGCACGGATCGTCGGCGTCCTCGGCCTTTTCTACCGGCCGGAGGGGCGGATGGGGGAACCGGAGGCCGTCGAATTCCTGCTCTCCGAGGGCCAGTCGGTGCTGCTGACCTGCACCTCCGACTGGACCCTGCATGTCGGCCCCGGCACCTGGCCGCGCCTGCCCGACTGGTGCGTACCCGCCGGCCAGTGGGAGTTCGCCGCCCTGCCGTACCTGCCGGAACCGCCCGAAGGCGGCTGGACGGTCACCCGCACCGAGGAACTCCGGGACGAGCGCGGGGAGGTGCACCAGGCCGTCATCCGGTGCGAAGGCGGGCGCTTCGTGGTCATGGGCGGGGACACGGTCGCGATCCGGTACACCCGCGGCCACCGCGGTGCGGAAGCGACCACATGAGAACGCACGTGACCAGCTATCACGTAGGCGCTACGCGTGCGGCCCCACCGTCACCTTCCCGACCGTCAGTTCCGCCTTCCCCTCCAGCGCCGTCCCCACCCGCTCGACCTGCTCCTCCAGCCCCCGCAGCTGCCCGGCCGTGAGCGGCGACAGCGGCTCCACGGTCACCGCGATCCGGCGGCCCGAGCGGCGCTGGTGCCAGACCCCGGCGACCGTGCCGTCGATCAGCAGCACCGGGAAGTTCCCCGCCTGGCCCCCCGCCAGCGCGCGGGCGTACGCCGCGCCCGGGAAGAGCCTCTCGCGCGGCTGCGCCGCGATGGCGAACGCGTCGAAATAGGGGAGCAGCCGCACCCCGCGCGCCGGCCCGGTGGGGAAGCCGGTGTCGCCCGCCACCAGCCAGGCCGGCCCGCCGCCCTCATACGCCACCTCTTCGATGGCCCCGTCCCCGGCCCGGTCCGCAAAGACCGACTCCGCCCAACTGCTGGGCGCGGCGAGCCATTTCGCGAAGTGCCGCGGTGTGGCGGGACCGTACGCGTACAGATAGCGGTGCACGAGCCCGGCCAGCGCCTCCGGGCCGTCGAGCGAGGTGGCGCCCGGGTTCGTGTACGTGACCTTGCGGCCTCGGTCGGGGGCGAAGCACAGCACACCGCGGTGGCCGGCGAGATGCATCACCTGCCGCCAGCGCGGCCACATGTCCTGGAACGCGGGCATCACCCGGTCCCCGGCCCACGGCCCGGTGCGGGCCACCACCGCGTCGGATAGCTCGTCGATCGTCAGCTCGGCACCCGTCAGCGCGTCGCCGACCGCCGCCAGTACCTCCTCCGTCTGCTCGGCGCTCAGCCGGACGTCCTTGCGGAACGGGCTGGTCCCGGCCGGGATCGCGGACAAGGCACCCGTCCACCAAGGCAGTTCGGCCGTCGGCAGCAGATGGACGGTGCCGCGCGGCCCGTACGTCTTGACCAGGGTGCGGTCGGTCCACAGCGCCTTGCGTACGTCGGTACGCGTCCCGCCCGCCAGCCGCAGCCCCACGGACAGTTCGGCGGCGGACAGCACCTGCGCATGGGCGGCGAGCATGGCCGCCACGGCCCGGTCGGGGGAGGATGTCGTGGCGGCGGCGAGGCCCTGGCGTTCGATCCGGCGCGCGTTCGCCTGGGCCCAGGTCACGGTCGCGGTTCGTGTCGTCATGATGCGGAAACTAGCGGCCCATCAGGTCAGGGCGTGTCCCAAAGGAGAACCACGCCTTCCAGCAGGCGCCGGAACTCTCCGCCGCCGACCGGGCGAAGGCCGATGCCCAGGCCGAGCGGATCAAGACGGCGCTCACTCCGGTGGCCCACAACCCGCACATCATCGAGGCCGGCGTCCGCGAGCCCACTGCGCGCCGCGAAGGGGAACGGGGCCGAACCCGTCCGGCGTCAAGCCGGCGCCCCCGGCCGTCCGCCCTCTTCCCGCCCTCTTCGCACCCCTCCCGGGCCCCGGAATCCGTGCTCGGACCGGAGTCCTGTGAGTTCGGAGAGTAATTATCCGGTGGCGTGGCACGCAGCATCACTTACGAAGGGTTATGGTGGAAACCCCCCCTCGGGCCGGTCCGTATCCCCCCCACGGACCGGCCCGATTTTTTGTGGGCCAGTGATGCAGGCCCTGCGCGGGACCTGTGAAGACGGGACCGATCAGCCCCGTCCGGCCCAGATGTTGGTGCCCGCGGTGTCCACGGCGAAGGTGTCGATCTCCTTCAACTCCTCGGCGGACAGCGCCGGCCCTGCGAGCGCAGCGACGTTCTCCTCCAGCTGCTTCGCACTCGACGCGCCGATCAGGGCCGACGTCATGCGGCTGTCCCGCAGCACCCAGTTGAGTGCCAGCTGGGCGAGGGACTGGCCGCGCCGCTGAGCGATGCCGTTCAGCCCGTTCAGCCGGCGGACCACCTCGTCCGAGAGCAGATCCGGGCTGAGGGACTTGCCCTGGGTCGCGCGCGACCCCTCCGGGATGCCGGTGAGGTACTTATTGGTGAGCAGCCCCTGGGCGAGCGGCACGAAGGAGATGCAGCCCATGCCGGCCGCTTCCAGCGTGTCGAGCAGCCCGTCGTCCTCCGTCCAGCGGTTGATCATCGAGTAGGACGGCTGGTGGATCAGGGCGGGCACACCCATCTCCTTGAGCAGCCGGGCGGCCTCGGCAGTCTGCTCCGAGTTGTACGAGGACACACCCACGTACAGCGCCTTGCCCTGCTGCACGGCGGAGGCCAGCGCACCCATCGTCTCCTCGAGCGGGGTGTCCGGGTCGAAGCGGTGCGAGTAGAAGATGTCGACGTAGTCCAGGCGCATCCGCTTCAGCGAGGCGTCCAGCGACGAGAGCAGGTACTTGCGGGAGCCCCACTCGCCGTACGGGCCGGGGTGCATGTCGTAGCCGGCCTTGGTCGAAATGATGAGTTCGTCCCGGTACGGGGCGAAGTCCTGCTGGTAGAGCTTCCCGAAATTGAGCTCGGCGGAGCCGGGCGGCGGCCCGTAGTTGTTGGCCAGGTCGAAGTGGGTCACGCCGAGGTCGAAGGCGCGGCGCAGAATCGCCCGCTGGGAGTCCAGCGTGCGGTCGTCGCCGAAGTTGTGCCACAGGCCGAGCGAGATGGCAGGGAGCTTGAGGCCGCTGCGGCCGGTCCGGCGGTACTCCATGGAGTCGTAGCGCGAATCGGCGGCGCGGTAGGAGGAAGAAGAATCAGTCACGTTTCCCTCTTTATCACGTACTTGTGACAGACCAGGTTGGGCCGGTGCGGCGCCTGCGCAGTAATGTGGCGGCGTCGGGGACTGCCACGGCACGGCGGAGCGATGGACTCTGCGGACTTGTGCGGCGATCCCCAGGGGGACGACCCCGGACCCCGGGCAATGGGGCGGGCGGGCCCGCACAGAACCGAGAGGTGAACTCAGTGAACTTGCGCGACCTGGTGTACGGGCTCTACGCGCGCCGGGTGGAGGCCCGCCTCGATCACACCCAGGTGCCCAAGCACATCGGTGTCATCCTCGACGGCAACCGGCGCTGGGCGAAGGCGTCCGGCGGCACGGCCGCGCAGGGGCACCAGGCCGGTGCGGACAAGATCCAGGAGCTGCTGGGCTGGTGCAGTGAGACCGATGTCGAGGTCGTCACCCTGTGGCTGCTCTCCACGGACAACTTCGACCGGCCCGCGTCCGAGCTGACCCCGCTCCTCGGCATCATCGAGAACACCGTGCGCGACCTGGCGGCGGACGGCCGGTGGCGCGTCCACCACGTCGGCACGCTGGACCTGCTGCCGGCGCACACCCAGACCGTCCTGAAGGAGGCCGAGCAGGCCACGGTCGGCGTCGACGGCATACTGGTCAACGTCGCCGTCGGCTACGGCGGACGGCAGGAGATCGCGGACGCGGTGCGGTCGCTGCTGCTCGACCACTCCTCGAAGGGGACGTCCTTCGAGGACCTCGCGGAGATCGTCTCCACGGACCTGATCTCCGAGCACCTGTACACGCGGGGGCAGCCGGATCCGGACCTGGTGATCCGTACGAGCGGTGAGCAGCGGCTGTCCGGCTTCATGCTCTGGCAGAGCGCGCACTCCGAGTACTACTTCTGCGAAGTCTTCTGGCCGGCCTTCCGCAAGGTCGACTTCCTTCGCGCGCTGCGCGACTACGCGGCCCGGGGCCGCCGCTTCGGCGGCTGACGCCGCGCGCCCGCGCCACCACCGCTCAACGCCCACGCCCGGCCCCGCCCGGAACCCGGCCCGTCCGGCCGTTCGAGGACGGATCCTTGGGGCGGGTGGGCCCGGACCCGGGTGCCCGGAGTTGCCACGTGCCGCTCTCGACGGCACTGCTTCCGGACGGCCCACATCGTGGGCCCGGACCTGCGTGGTCGGGGCATCACCTCCGGCTCACCCGCCCGCCACGTGGCGGCATGGCTTCGCTTGTTCGAGGGAATACCCCTGTCAGGTCGACGTCCGGTCAAAAACCAGGCGGACGTCGTGTCCAAGTGAGTGGCATCGAGTCCGCTCGCCCGGGAGGCCCTTTGCACACGAAGGACCGTACATACAGTGCGGCCGACGCGGAGGGCCGGCGCTCGGCCCGCGCAAGGTGGCCGCAGCCCGGTCCGTCCTCTCCCTTTGGGATGCTCCGCGACGCCGTCGCAGCCCAACCTCGTCCGAGGGGGTACGTCCTTCCGTGGTGACCAGTACAAAGCGCCGCATGCCCGACAGGCGCACCTACGTTCTCGACACCAGCGTCCTGCTGGCCGATCCCCATGCCATGGCCCGATTCGACGAGCACGAAGTCGTGCTCCCGATCGTCGTGGTCACGGAACTGGAGGCCAAACGCCACCATCCGGAGCTCGGCTACTTCGCCCGGCAGGCTCTGCGCCTGCTGGACGACTTCCGGGTCCGGTACGGCCGGCTGGATGCCCCGATCCCGCTCGGGGATCTCGGCGGAACGCTGCGCGTCGAACTCAACCATTCCGATCCCGGCGTACTGCCCGCCGGCTACCGGTTGGGGGACAACGACTCTCGGATTCTCGCGGTCGCGCGCAATCTCCAGGCCGAGGGGTACGACGTCACGGTCGTCTCCAAGGACCTGCCGCTGCGCATCAAGGCATCGTCGGTCGGCCTCCTCGCGGAGGAGTACCGCGCGGAGCTCGCCATCACCGACTCCGGCTGGACGGGGATGGCCGAACTTCCCCTTTCGGCCGAACAGGTGGATCTGCTTTTCGGAGAGGAGACGCTGTACGTTCCCGAGGTCGCGGAACTGCCCGTGCACACCGGACTGGTCCTCCAGTCCGAGCGCGGCAAGGCGCTCGGCCGGGTCACGGCCGAGGGCAATGTGCGTCTCGTCCGCGGCGACCGGGAGGCCTTCGGGATCCACGGCCGGAGCGCCGAGCAGCGCATCGCCCTCGATCTGCTGCTCGACCAGGACGTCGGGATCGTGTCGCTGGGCGGCCGGGCCGGCACCGGCAAGTCGGCGCTGGCGCTCTGCGCCGGTCTCGAAGCCGTGCTGGAGCGCAGGCAGCACCAGAAGGTGATGGTCTTCCGGCCGCTGTATGCGGTCGGCGGGCAGGAGCTCGGCTATCTCCCCGGCACCGAGGCCGAGAAGATGAGCCCCTGGGCGCAGGCCGTCTTCGACACACTCTCGGCGGTCGCCGGGCGTGAGGTGATCGAGGAGGTGCTGGGGCGCGGGATGCTGGAGGTTCTGCCGCTCACCCACATCCGGGGCAGGTCGCTCCACGACGCCTTCGTGATCGTCGACGAGGCGCAGTCGCTCGAACGGAACGTCCTGCTGACCGTGTTGTCCAGAATCGGGGCGAATTCCCGGGTTGTGCTCACGCATGACGTGGCCCAGCGGGACAATCTCCGGGTCGGCCGGTACGACGGAGTCGTCGCCGTGGTCGAGAAGCTGAAGGGGCATCCGCTCTTCGCGCATGTCACGCTCACGCGCTCGGAGCGCTCGCAGATCGCCGCACTGGTGACCGAAATGCTGGAGGAAGGCCAGATCTGATACGGGATGGGACAGTTGATGCCGCCCGGCGAGCCAATGAGCTTAGCCGGGCGGCGTCATGTTGCGGCGCCATTTCTGCAAAACACCTGGGCCAAACGGGGTGTGAGCTTTCACACGCAACGGAGAATTGCTTCGCGGCGGCCCGTTCCGGCAGAGTCTTGCTTCCGTCAGGCCCCGCATACGGCACACCCGCACCTCCAGAGGTGCTACGCACCAGACAACTCAACAATCGCCGTCCGTATGCCGCCCGCGAGCACCACGCGGCACTCCTTCAGGGGAGTTGCCCACCGGGCCCGTGCCTCCCCGTGACCCAAGCAGTAGGGAGGCCAGCGTCAGGGGCACGATTGCGCCCGCGAGGTCACCTAAGCGGGCGATGCTGGAAGGACACCGTGTGAGCCGGATCTCGGTCCGGGGGTTCGCCGTGGCATCTGCCACTGCGGTAACCACCGTCGGCGCCGTCGTAGGCGTTGCTTCGGGCAGCACTCCCGCTGTCGACGACAACAACTTCGAGGCGACCGCAGCCGACACGACGCTTCTCGCCGACATCCCTGCGGGCCAGCAGGCCCAGGTGCAGACCGCCTCGCTGACCCAGCAGGCCGACGCCCAGGCGTCCGCGGCCGACGCGGCAACGAAGAAGTCTGTCGAGGAAGCGGCCCGCATCCAGGCCGCCAAGGACGCCAAGTCGAAGAAGCAGGCGGCCGAGGACAAGCTGGAGAGGGAGCGCCAGGCCAAGGAAGACGCCGAGCGCGCCAGCCGTTCCGAGGTCCGCAGCGCCTCCGCGTTCACCGCGCAGAGCTCGTACACCGTGGCCGAAGTCCAGGCGATGGCTCGCCAGATGATCCCCAGCGATCAGTTCCAGTGCTTCAGCAACATCGTGAACCACGAGTCGAGCTGGAACTACCGGGCGACCAACGCCTCTTCCGGCGCCTACGGTCTCGTCCAGGCGCTGCCCGGCTCCAAGATGGCATCCGCGGGCGCCGACTGGCAGACCAACCCGGCCACCCAGATCAAGTGGGGCCTCAACTACATGGACAGCCGCTACGGCAGCCCGTGCGGTGCCTGGTCCTTCTGGCAGGCGAACAACTGGTACTAGAAATCGGAACCCTCCGGGGTTCTGGTCTCAACCTTGCGAAGCCCCTCACCGTCCTACGGTGAGGGGCTTCGCGCGTGTACCGTCGTCCGAACGACTCCGGGGGGAGTGGTGGGGAGAGAACTCGGGGGAAAAGGAACATATATGTCGAAACTGCCAGGGTGGCTCGGCCGGGTGGGCGCCGAACTGACCGAGCTGGGAAAGCGCCTGGAAGAGCGCCGGGCCGCAGCGGAGGCCGAGGAGGACCGGGACACGGACGCCGAGACGCCGATCCCGGCCGGAGTCGTACCGACCGCCGCCGACCACCGTGCCACCACGGCCGACCATGTGCCGCCACCGCCCGCATACGCGCCGTCCGTTGCCGCCCGGCCGGATCCGGTCGCGGCGATCCCCTGGGGGATGCGCGTCGCGGCCGAGGCCGGCTGGCGGCTGCTCGTCCTGGCGGGCACGCTCTGGGTGCTGATGCGGGTCATCAGCGCCGTACAGCTGGTGGTGCTGGCGTTCGTCGCCGCGCTGCTCGTCACCGCGATGCTGCAGCCGACCGTTGCCCGGCTGAGGCGCCACGGGTTGCCGCGCGGCCTGGCCACCGCCGTCACGGCGATCCTCGGCTTCGTCATCATGGGCCTGGTCGGCTGGTTCGTCGTCTGGCAGGTCATGGACAACCTCGACACCCTTTCCGACAAAGTGCGGGACGGCATCGACGAGTTGAAGCGCTGGCTGCTCGACAGCCCCTTCCACGTCACCGAGCAGCAGATCAACGATGTCGCGAAGAACCTCAGCGACACCATCGGCACCAACACAGAAGAGATCACCTCCGCCGGGCTCCAGGGCGTCACTGTGATGGTGGAGGTCCTCACCGGGATACTGCTGGCGATGTTCTCGACGCTCTTCCTGCTGTACGACGGGAAGCGCATCTGGCAGTGGGTGCTCAAGCTCGTACCCGCTCAGGCCCGGCCGGGCGTCGCGGGCGCCGGGCCGCGCGCCTGGCGGACGCTGACCGCCTATGTGCGGGGCACGGTGCTGGTCGCCATGATCGACGCGATCTTCATCGGGCTCGGGATCTGGTTCCTCGATGTGCCGATGGCGGTGCCGCTCGCCGTCTTCATCTTCCTGTTCGCCTTCATCCCGCTGGTCGGCGCGGTGGTTTCCGGAGCGCTTGCGGTCGTCGTCGCGCTGGTCACCGAGGGCGTGTTCACCGCGCTGTTGGTGCTGGCCGTGGTGCTGGCCGTGCAGCAGATCGAGGGACATGTGCTGCAGCCGTTCATCCTCGGCCGCGCGGTACGCGTCCACCCGCTCGCTGTCGTCCTCTCGGTCGCCGCGGGCGGCATGGTCGCGGGCATCGGCGGCGCGGTCGTCGCGGTGCCACTGGTCGCGGTCACCAATACGGTGGTCGGCTATCTGCGGACGTACGGCCAGGAGGCCGCCCTTCGCTACGCGCCGCAGCCGCGCGGGGCCTCGGCGGTCGGTGTGGCCCCGACGCCGGCCCCGGGCGCACCGCTCGCGGGCGAGGGCGAGGGGGAAGGGAAGCCGCCGGTGCAGTGAGGCGAGGAGCGCAGCGAGGCGGAAAGATAAGAAAGGCCCCGTGGACGGTCGGTCGTCCTCGGGGCCCTTCTCGTATCAGGGGTACTGCTGTTACTGCTCGGCGAGTACGGCCTCGGCATCGAGGGTCACGCCGACCGCCTGGATCACCGAGGCGATCTTGACGGCTTCCTGAATGGTCTCACGGTCCACGCCGGCCTTGCGCAGCACCTGCTCGTGGGAGTCCAGGCACTGGCCGCAGCCGTTGATCGCGGAGACGGCGAGCGACCACAGCTCGAAGTCGACCTTCTCCACGCCCGGCTTGCCGATGACGTTCATCCGCAGGCCTGCACGGAGCGTCCCGTACTCGGGGTCCGACAGCAGGTGCCGGGTCCGGTAGAAGACGTTGTTCATCGCCATGACGGCGGCGGCCGACTTCGCCGCGGTGTACGCCTCGGCGGAGAGGTTGGCCTTGGCCTCCGGCTCCAGCTCGCGCAGCACCTTCGGCGAGCGCGAGGCGATCGCGCAGGCGAGGACGGTGCCCCAGAGCTGCTGCTGCGGGAGTTCGCTGTTCCCGATCGCCGAACCGAGGTTCAGCTTCAGGTCCTTGGCGAAGTCCGGGATGGCGGCCTTCAGTTCGTCGAGTGCCATGTCGGTGTCAGCTCACTCGCCCGAGAGAAGCGCGACCGGGTCCAGGGTGCTCTCGCCCTTGGTCCAGTTGCACGGGCACAGCTCGTCGGTCTGCAGGGCGTCGAGGACCCGGAGGACCTCCTTGGGGTTACGGCCCACGGAACCGGCGGTCACCATCGTGAACTGGATCTCGTTGTTCGGGTCGACGATGAAGACGGCGCGCTGCGCGAAGCCGTCCTCGCCCTCGATGCCGAGGTCACGCATGAGCTCGTGCTTCGAGTCGGCCAGCATCGGGAAGGGCAGGTCGGTCAGGTCCGGGTGGTCCTTGCGCCAGGCGTGGTGCACGAACTCGGAGTCACCGGAGAAGCCGAGGATCTGGGCGTCACGGTCGGCGAACTCGTCGTTCAGCTTGCCGAAGGCGGCGATCTCGGTGGGGCACACGAAGGTGAAGTCCTTCGGCCACGCGAAGACGATCTTCCACTGACCCTCGTAGGTCTTGTGGTTGATCTGCTCGAACTCCTTGCCGCTCTCCAGCGAAACACAAGCGGTCAGGTCGAACTCGGGGAACTTGTCACCGACAGTGAGCACGCGCTCTCCTTGCAGCGTAGGAATTCCCTTTTGCGGGAGTTCCTGGGGGTTGGACGCTGTCCACCTTGGCACAGAGTGCATTGATCGCAGAAATAGCTACACTCGGTCGTGATGATCGGAGGTTCCTATCAGTGGCGCAGAGCAATCAGGGGAATCGCCCCAAACAGCCCAGCCTGTCGCAGCTGCGTGCCTTCGCAGCCGTGGCCGAGCACCTGCACTTCAGGGATGCGGCGGCAGCAATCGGGATGAGCCAGCCCGCGCTCTCCGGCGCCGTGTCCGCGCTGGAGGAGACACTCGGTGTCCAGCTCATCGAGCGTACGACGCGCAAGGTGCTGCTCTCGCCCGCCGGGGGGCGGCTGGCGGTGCGGGCCCGGGCGGTGCTGGAGGCTGTCGGTGAGCTGATGGAGGAGGCCGAGGCGGTCCGGGCTCCGTTCACCGGAGTGCTCAGGCTCGGCGTGATCCCGACCGTCGCCCCGTATCTGCTGCCGACCGTGCTGCGGCTGGTCCACGACCGCTACCCGGAGCTCGACCTCCAGGTGCACGAGGAGCAGACCTCGTCGCTGCTGGAGGGGCTGGCCGCCGGCCGGCTGGACCTCCTGCTGCTCGCTGTGCCGCTCGGGGTGCCCCAGGTGACCGAACTCCCGCTCTTCGACGAGGACTTCGTGCTCGTCATGGAGCGCAGCCACTGGCTGGGCGGTCGCGCCGACATTCCGCGCGAGGCGCTGCGCGAGCTGCCGCTGCTGCTGCTCGACGAGGGGCACTGTCTGCGCGACCAGGCGCTGGACATCTGCCGGGAGGCGGGGCGCACGGAGGGGGCGCCGGTCACCACGACCGCGGCCGGGCTCTCCACGCTGGTGCAGCTGGTCGCGGGCGGGCTCGGGGTGACCCTGCTGCCGCGTACCGCCGTCACCGTGGAGACGGCCCGCAACGACGCGCTGACCACCGGATATTTCGCGGAGCCCGCGCCGTCGCGGCAGGTGGCGCTGGGGATGCGGACCGGGGCGGCGCGGCACGGCGAGTTCGAGGAGTTCGCGGCCGCGCTGCGTGAGGCGATGCAGGCGCTGCCGGTACGGGTGACCGTGGGCGCGTCACACGCGTGAGAGGGATGCGGTCTCCTTCCTCCTTCGGAGGGGGACCGCACCCCTTGCGCTCACCGCTTCGCCGTCGTCATTCGGTCCGCAGGCCGTCGGATCGCATCAGCCGCCACAGCAGTGGCAGCGAGACCAGGGTGACCAGCAGGATCAGTGCCGTGCCCGCCCCCACCATCGGCAGGAACACCCACCAGTCGGTCACCTTCTTGGCGATCATCCTGATCATCACCGCGCCGAGCCCCAGCCCGCCGGCGACCGCCACCACCAGGCCGATGACCACCGGTACTGCGGTCTGCCAGAGCACCGACCAGCCGAGGGTGGTCCGCCGGGTGCCGAAGACGACCAGGACCGACAGCAGGCGTCTGCGCTCCCGCAACTGCTCCAGCTGGGAGACCAGCATCGAGGCGGCGATCAGCAGCAGGGTCGCGGTCGCGCCGACCTGAAGGCCGGTCTGCACGCTCGCGTACTGCCGGTCGCGTGTCACCGAATGCAGGGCGACGACGCGCATGCCGGGGTCGATCCTGGCCGCCGTGTTCCGTACGTACTCGGCGACGTCCGCGACGCTCTCGTCGACCTTGATCTGCGCGTGGACCGTCGCGCCGGGCAGCGTACTCGGGTCGACCGCGCCGACGGTGGCCATGATGCCCCAGTGGTCCTCGCCCATCGGATCGCGGCGGGAGACGACGGTCGGGGCGTCGGCGGGCAGGGTCCACCGCCTCGACTTCACGCCGTCCCGCAGCTCGGCGGACGAGCCGATCTCGACCTCCTTGCCCTTACGGGCTGTCTGGTCCATCCAGGCGGCCATGTCCTTGTCGTTCCTGGGGTGGACGACGAAGGCGTCGCCCTCCTTGCAGGAGCCGATCCGGGCGAGCTCGCGCAGGGTCGCACAGTCACCGATGGACAGTGAGGTGGTGGGCCGGATGTCGCCCTCGTACTTCCCCGGCCGGGTCACGTACACCTCGACCGTGCCGATGACGGCCTCCACGCCCTTGGTGGCCCGGAACTCCTTGATCGTGCGCGCGGCCGCGTCACCGGTCACGTTCTCGGAGGACGTCGTGAACTGGGCCCGCGAGGGATCCTGCCCCGTCACCCGGTTGAAGTCGTCGCTCATCGCAGCGAACAGCATCTGCAGCGCCACCGCGCCCGCCACCGCGACCGTGATGCCGCTGACCGCACGGGACGCCGCCCCGCTGCTCAGCTGGAGCCTGCGGGTCGCGAGCTGCCAGGGCACCGGGCCGCCGCGCAGCCGGTTCACACACGCCTCGACCAGCCACGGCAGCAGCAGCGCGAGCCCCACCAGGACCAGGACAGCGCCGCCCGCGATCGGATACGGATCGACGGGGGTGTGCTCGTCGACATTTCCGGTCAGTGCGAGCACCGCCACGCCCGCGACCGGCATCAGCAGCCGCCACCAGAGCCGGCGGCTGCGGGGGCGGCTGTTGCGTACGACGCCGAGCGGTTCGATCACCACCGAGCGCAGGGCGGTCAGGGTGACCAGCACCGCCGCCACGGGAACTGCCACCGCGATCAGCGCCGCCAGCCAGGGGACCGGGACCAGATCGGCGGGGAAGGCACTGACGTCCCATACCTCGAGGGCGCCCATGAACCGACGTCCCACCAGGAAGAGCACCAGGCCCGCCAGCAGGCCGAGCACCGTGCCGAACAGCGCCTCACCGGCCGCGATCCGACGGGTCATCCGGATGTCCGCGCCGACCAGGCGCAGCGCGGCGAGCCTGCGGTCGCGGCGGTCCCCGCCGAAGCGCACGGCGGTTGCGATGAAGATCGCGACCGGCACGAGCAGGACGACGCAGATCATGATGATCAGCACGATGAGGACGGGGGACAGGGGCTCGGACGGGTCCCGGTCGCCGTAACCGGCCAGCCGGTGGCCGCCCGCGGCGGCGGTCAGGGTGGCACTGCCCGCGTAGAAGCGCAGTTCGCCCGGGGAGATCAGGCCCGGGTCGGCGATGGTGCCGGTGATCCGGTACGGCAGCCGCTCCTTGAGGAGACTCCCCTCCGGGGAGCCCAGCAGCTCCTTCAGGGCGGGCGAGACGACCATCTCGTCCGGGCCGGGGAAGTTCGCCACACCGGGCGGGGTGACCGGGTGCGCCCCCTCCGGCCGCATCAGGAAGCCCTCGACGGAGCGGCCGCGGTACTCGGACGGCGCGCTGATCCGGAGCACCGTGGAGTCCGACTTCGGGACGGTGTCGTCGCGTGAGACGCGGGCCTCGGTGCGGGCCTGCTCGCGGGCGGAACGCTGGTCGAGCAGATGCGGTACGGAGGACGCGACCAGCAGCAGCGCCACGCCGAGGCCCACGCCGACCGCGGTGAGCACGGTGCGGATCCAGCCCTCGCGCCCGCCGGAGGAGGCGAACCGGATGCCGAGGCCGAGATCGCGCAGCAGGGCGGTCGCCCGGGAGGGCTCGGGGGGCCGGGGCTCCTCGGCCGCCGGGACGTTCTTCCGGTCGAGCAGCGTCATGCGGCGTGCTCCAGGTCGCGAGCGCGGCCGTCGCGCACGGTGACGTCGCGGTCGGAGTAGGCGGCGACCCGGGCCTCGTGCGTCACCAGGACCACGGCGACATCGGCGGACCGGGCGGCGTCGGTGAGCAGGTGCATCACCCGCTCGCCGTTGAGGGAGTCCAGGGCGCCGGTCGGCTCGTCCGCGAAGATCACCTTCGGGGAGGAGACCAGGGCGCGGGCGATGGCGACGCGCTGCCCCTGGCCGCCGGAGACCTCGCCGGGACGCTTGGCACCGAGGTCGTCGACCTCCAGGCGCTCCATCCAGCGGAGGGCGGTGCGCTCGGCGTTCTTGCGCCTGACGCCGCTGAGGCGGAGCGGCAGGGCGACGTTCTCCACGCAGGTCAGTTCCGGCACGAGCTGTCCGAACTGGAAGACGAAGCCGAAATCGCTGCGGCGCAGCAGGCTGCGTTCGGCGTCGGACATTGCGGAGAGCTCGCGGCCCGCGTAGGTGATCGTGCCGCTGTCGGGGGTGACGATGCCGGCGAGACAGTGCAGCAGGGTCGACTTGCCGGAGCCGGACGGGCCCAGCACGGCGACGACCTCGCCGGGGTGGACGGAGAACGAGGCGCCGTCCAGGGCGCGTGTCGAGCCGTACGACTTGTGCAGGTCGTGGGCGACGAGGAGCGAGCCGGTGGGGGTCATGCGACCACCTCGCGGGCGAGACGGTCCAGCCGGGCGGCGGTCAGTTCCAGCCACCGGAGGTCGGCCTCCAGGTGGAAGAGGGCGTGGTCGCAGATCAGCTGATCGGCGAGGTCGCCGCCCCGCTTGCGGTCGGTGAGGATGCGCATGAGGCGTAGGTGCTCGGCGCGCTGCGTGTCCAGGAGGGCTTCGGCGCTGCGGCCGGTGAGCAGGGCCAGAACGACCTTGGTGTACAGCGTCGACTGGAGGTACGGCTCCGGCTTCTCGGGCTGGGCGAGCCAGGCGGCGACGTCGGTTATGCCGGCCTCGGTGATGGCGTACCGCTTGCGCTCGGGGCCGCCGCCGCTCTCGATGCCGTCGACCTCTACGAGGCCGTTCTTGAGGAGGCGGGACATGGTCGAGTAGACCTGGCCGTAGTGCAGGGGGCGGTCGTGGCCGAACTTCTCGTCGAAGGCGCGCTTGAGGTCGTAGCCGTGGCGGGGGCCGGACTCGAGGAGTCCGAGGAGGGTGTGGCCGATAGACATGTGAGGCACTGTACACGGCGTGTATACCGTGCATGTATACGTCGGCTGGACAGCCCTCCTCGCGAGGAGGCGGGGCATCGCGCCCGCACGCGGGAACGGGCCCCGGGAGCGTTCTCCCAGGGCCCGTCCCCGTGTCGCCGCGCTCAGCGGCGCGGTGCCAGCACCTGCTTGAGCACGTCGTGCACGTACGTGTTCGGGTGCTTGCCCGAGAAGCTGTCGGAGAGCGGACCGCTCGCCGTCACGGGCACGTCCACGCTGGTGTGACCCGACGTGGTCCAGTCGATGACGAACTTGCGGTCGCTGCCGCGGATCGAGAACGGACCGTCCTCGGCGGAGATGGCGTCCCCGGACTCGTCGTTGGCGTCGACCTCCTCGACCGAGAGACCGCCGGTCTCGTGGTCACCGGTGACGACCAGCAGCGTGTCGGGGTGCGTCGCGATGTACGAGCGAGCGACTGCGACGGCCTTCTCCAGCTGCTGCATCGACTGAAGGACGCGCGTGCCGTTGTTGGAGTGCGCGAACTCGTCGGTGCCTTCCTCCTCGACCATGAGGAAGAAGCCCTTCTTGTTCTTGTCCAGGCTGGTCAGGGCCTTGCTGGTCATCGTGCCGAGGTCCACGACCGGGCTGTAGACGTCACCCTGGCCCTCGGGGTGCTGCTGGAACATCTCCTCATTGCTGAACAGCCCGAGGATCTTGCCGTTCTTGGCCTTGCTCAGTCCGCTCGCACTGTTGACGTACGAGTAGCCGGCCTTCTGGGCTTTCTTGATCAGGTCGCCCTTGGTGCCGCGGCTGCCCTCGGTCGTGTCCTCCGCCGGCTTGTCCGTGAACGCGCCCGGCGTACCGGCCGGCAGCCACCAGTCCTCGCCGCCGCCCAGGATGACGTCGGGCTTGCTGACGTCCAGGTACTGACGGGCGATCTCGTCCTGCTTCGAGCGGTCCGTGGTGTTGGCGAAGAACGCCGCCGGGGACGCGTCGGTGACCTGTGCGGTGGTCACCAGGCCGGTGGCCTTGCCGGCCGCCTTGGCCTGCTGGCCGAGGGTCGCCAGCGGGTTGCCGTCGACATCGACGCTGATCGCGCCGTTGTAGGTCTTCTCGCCCGTGGCCCACGCGGTCGCCGCCGCGGCGGAGTCCGTCACGACGGCTTTCGGGTCCCGCGGGGTGGTGGTGAGCTGGCCGGACGCCGTGAGGCGGTCCATCGCCAGCTGGCCTTCCAGGCCTGAGAGGTTGAGCCTTGCCGCCTCGCGCATCGAGGCGCCCATGCCGTCACCGTTGATGAAGATGACGTTCTTCGCCGCAGGGGCTTTCGCCTTCGCCACCGACTGCGGAGCAGTGGCCGACGCACCCAGCGTCGGGTTGAGCACCATCGTGGCGACGGCGGCCACGACGGCCGCAGCGACGGGTGCTCCCCATCGCGCACTACGCACGCGTCTGTTCACAACAGCTCCTCGTGAATTGCACAACTTTCACAAGCGAACGTAGGGGTCGGTGCGGTACCCGCCGCGAACGAGAGGTATCCGGAGAGGGAATAACCCGCAGCCGGGGCCGCCCCGTCCGGCCGCCGCCTACTGCGTCGGGGGCTTCGGGGGGCGGCCTCGGCGGGGAAGGGGGGATGTTGTCTTCGGCAGGCGGCCCGCCTCTGCCAGTGCCCTGCGCAGCAGGAACTCGATCTGGGCGTTCGCGCTGCGCAGTTCGTCCGAGGCCCAGCGGGCCAGCGCGTCGTGCACCGCGGGGTCCAGCCGCAGCAGCATCTGCTTGCGCTTCGGGGTTTCTTCCGTCACTGGTAGAGCGTGCCCGTGTTGAGGACCGGTTGCGCCGCACGGTCACCGCACAGCACCACCATCAGGTTGCTGACCATGGCCGCCTTGCGTTCGGAGTCGAGCTCGACGATGTCCTGTTCGGCGATCCGGGTCAGCGCCATCTCGACCATGCCGACCGCGCCCTCGACGATCTGCTGACGGGCCGCGACCACTGCGCCCGCCTGCTGACGCTGGAGCATCGCGGAGGCGATCTCCGGGGCGTATGCGAGGTGGCTGAAGCGGGACTCGATGATGCGTACGCCGGCGGCCTGCACCCGTGCGGTGAGCTCGGCGGCCAGCTTCTCGGTGATCTCGTCCGCGTTGCCGCGCAGCGTCAGGCCGCCCTCGTCGTGGGCGTCGTACGGGTACTCGATCGCGATGTGGCGGACGGCCGCCTCGGTCTGCGTGGCGACGAACTTCCGGAAGTCGTCGACCTCGAAGAGCGCCTGCGCGGTGTCCTCGACCTTCCACACGACGATCGCGGCGAGCTCGATCGGATTGCCGTAGGCGTCGTTGACCTTGAGGACCGCGGTCTCGTGGTTGCGGACCCGGGTGGAGATCCTGCGGCTGCTGGTCAGCGGGTTGATCCAGCGCAGTCCGTCGGCGCGGATGGTACCGACGTACCGGCCGAAGAGCTGGATGACGCGGGCCTCGCCGGGCGCCACCATCTTGACGCCGCTCATGCAGAAGAACGAGGCGATGGCCAGGAGCACCCCGACGACGAGGAGCGGGATGCCCGCCCCGTTGTGTCCGCCCGCGTCCAGGACGCCCCCGATGATTGCCAGACCGACGCCGAGGAACACACCGAGGACGGTCAGGAGCAGGCCGAAGCCGCCGGGGATGGAGTGGGCCGTGGTCTCCCGGACCTGCGGCTCGGGCATCTCCGGTCCACCGTCGGTCTGCGCCGCTATCGGCTGGTCGGTCATGGTTCCCCCTGTTTGTGTGTCTAGCGCGTTGCTAGCAATGTGATTACACATTAAGCGATTTCGCAACCATGCGCACCTCCCGGGAGTCGGTTCCTTAGGGAACGGGTGCTAATTGTCACGTCCGGAAAAGACCGGATCGCTCACTTTTTGTCCTTGCCGACAGTGTTAGCTGGCTGGGCTGAGCGGATCAGGCCGAGCAGAGAAACGGGAGCAATACAGCGATGGGTCGAGCGGATGCGCGACGAGCCCAGCAGCGCGGAGCGCGGCGGGCTACGAAGAGCGGCGGCATACGCAGACTCTTCACCTGGCGGAAGATGCTGGGCACGTTTTTCGGGTTCTGCCTGCTGATCATGGGCGCCTTCGTGGCGCTCTACCTGTACGTGGACATACCGAAGGCCAACGCCCTGGCCGAGCGGCAGAGCAACGTCTACCAGTACAGCGACGGCGCAGTGCTGACCCGTACCGGTGACGGGGTCAACCGCCAGATCGTGGACCTCGACGAGGTCCCCAGGGAGGTGCAGCACACCTTCGTCGCCGCCGAGAACAAGACGTTCTACAAGGACAAGGGCGTCGACCTGAAGGGCACCGCGCGCGGCATCCTCAACACCCTCTCCGGCAAGGGCAAGCAGGGTGGCTCGACCATCACCCAGCAGTACGTGAAGAACTACTACCTGACGCAGGACCCGACGGTCAGCCGCAAGCTCAAAGAGCTGGTGATCTCGCTCAAGGTCGACCAGAAGAAGGACAAGGACTACATCCTCGCCGGGTACATCAACACCGCGTACTACGGACGCGGCGCGAGCGGGATCCAAGCCGCGGCGCAGGCCTACTACGGGGTCGACGCCAAGGATCTCAACGTTTCCCAGGGTGCCTATCTGGCCGCACTGCTCCAGGCCCCCAGCCAGTACGACTGGGCAGTCGCGACGCCCACCGGCCGGAGGCTCGTCAAGGATCGCTGGGCTTACACGCTCGACAACATGGTCGGGATGCACTGGCTCGACAAGACCGAGCGCGACACCCTGAAGTTCCCCGTCCCGGACAAGCCCAAGCCCGCCCGCGGCATGGAGGGCCAGACCGGATACCTCGTCGAGGCCGCCAACAAGGAGCTGGACAAGCAGGGCATCACGGGGGACATGCGGCAGGCCGGCGGCTGGACCTTCACCCTCAGCATCGACAAGAAGCGGCAGAAGCAGCTGGAGGAGTCGGTCGACCGCCGGCTGGAGTCCAAGCTGGACCGCAAGGGCAACAAGGTCGACGCGACCGTCCAGGCGGGTGCCACCTCCGTCGATCCCAAGACCGGCGCAGTCGTCGCGCTCTACGGCGGGGTGGACTACGTCAAGCACTACATTTCCAACGCCACCCGTCGGGACTACCAGCCCGCCTCCACCTTCAAGCCGCTGGTGCTCGCCTCCGCGCTGGAGAACGAGGCGAAAACCCAGGACGGCGATCTGATCGGCGTCAACACCCGCTACGACGGCACCAGCAAGCGGCCGGTCGTGGGCAGCGACACCCCGTTCGCCCCGGAGAACGAGGACAACCAGAGCTACGGTGACGTCACCGTGCAGACCGCGATGAACAAGTCGATCAACTCGGTCTTCGCGCAGATGGTCGTCGACGTCGGCCCGCCCGAGGTGAAGGAGACCGCGCTGGCGCTCGGCCTGCCGGACCAGAACTTCCCCGAGCGCCCCGCCATCACGCTGGGCACGATGAACGCCTCGACCTGGGACATGGCGGGCGCGTACGCCACGCTCGACAACCACGGCCGGAAGGTCACCCCGTTCATCGTGAAGTCCGCCAAGCACCGGGACCGCACGGTCGAGCCGGTCGATGGCATCGGGAATCAGGTGATCAGCCGCAAGTCCGCCGACACCGTGACCTCCGTCCTGAGGGGCGTCGTGGACAGCGGCTCCGGCCAGGCGGCCAACACCTCGGCCTATGAGGCGGCGGGCAAGACGGGCACCTCGGAGAACAACAAGGCCGCGCTGTTCGCGGGCTACACCCCGGAGCTCACCACGGTCGTGGCGCTCTTCGGCGAATCCCCCAAGGACGGCGGCGGCCAGGTCAGTCTGACCGGTACCGCCAACGCCGGCCGGGCCAACGGTGGCGGCTTCCCGGCGCAGATCTGGGCGGACTACACCCTCGGCGCGCTGGGCGGCGGCTCCAGTGCCCAGTTCGATCTGCAGGACGTCGAGCGCGGTGAGGTCTCCGTGCCGGCCAGCCCGTCGACGAGCCCCTCGGCGTCACAGAGCCCCGACCCGTCGCCGTCCGAGTCGTCGGAGCTGCCTTCGCAGAGCCCGAGCGAGGCGCCCAGCGATTCGACCAGTCAGTCGCCCATCGAGCCGCCGAGCGAGTCCCCCGTCCTGCCGAGCGAGTCCCCCGTCCTGCCGGGCGGGGGAGCGAACTCCGGGCGGCCGGGAAACAACAACCCGCTCAATCAGTGAACGCATGAGAGAGCAGTGAACGCATGAGAGAGGGGCGGTGCCGACCGGCACCGCCCCTCTCCTCTGTGTCCGCGTACGACGGTGTCAGCTGCCGTTGACCTCCTTCGCAACCCGGTCGCCGAGGTCCTTGTCGACGTTGCGCCAGTACTGCAGCGCCCGCTCCAGGACCGGGCGGCTCACGCCGTCCAGGAGATGGCCGGAAATGTTCGACACGAGCCGCTCGCGCGCCGCGTCGTCGAGCACCTTGCGGACCATCGTGCCCGCCTGGCCCCAGTCGTCGTCCTCCCGGTGCAGCTTGTATGCCTCGTGGACCATCTCGCCCGCTGTGGCCCAGCCCGCCGGATCACCGAAGCGTTCGGTGTCCGCGGCCGGTCCGCCGTACGAGTTCGGCGCGTAGACCGCTCCCGTGCGCGTCGGCTCGTACCGCATCGGACCGTCCTTCGCGTACGAGTTCCGGCCGAAGCGCGGGCGGTTCGGCGGCAACTGCGCGTAGTTCGGGCCAATCCGGTACCGGTGGGTGTCCGGATACGAGAAGAGCCTGCCGAGCAGCATCTTGTCGGGCGACGGACCGATGCCGGGCACCAGGTTCGACGGCTCGAAGGACGCCTGCTCGATGTGGACGAAGAAGTCCTCGGGGTTCTCGTTCAGCGTCATCCGGCCGACCTCGATCAGCGGGTAGTCGCCGTGGGGCCACACCTTGGTCAGGTCGAACGGATTGAACCGGTAGTCCGGTGCGTCGTCGAACGGCATCACCTGGACGTACAGCGTCCAGCTCGGGTGATCGCCGCGCTTGATCGACTCGAACAGGTCGCGACGGTGGACGTCGCCGTCGATACCGGCCATCTCGTCGGCATCGGCCTGAGTGTAGAAGTCGATGCCCTGGTCGGTCTTGAAGTGGTACTTGATCCAGAACCGCTCGCCACCCGCGTTCACCCACATGTAGGCGTGCGAGCTGTAACCGTTCATGTTGCGGTACGTCTTCGGGATGCCCCGGTCACCCATCAGCCACGTCACCATGTGCGCGGACTCGGGGGAGAGGGTCCAGAAGTCCCACTGCATGTCGTGGTCGCGGATCCCGCTCTCCGGGCGGCGCTTCTGCGAGCGGATGAAGTCCTGGAACTTCATCGGGTCCCGTACGAAGAAGATCGGCGTGTTGTTGCCGACCATGTCGTAGTTGCCGTGCTCCGTGTAGAACTTCAGCGCGAAGCCGCGGGGGTCGCGCCAGGTGTCGGGGGAGCCCTGTTCGCCGGCGACCGTGGAGAAGCGGGCGAGCATGGCGGTCTGCTTGCCCGGTTGGAAGAGGTCCGCCTTGGTGAACTGGCTGACGTCGTTGGTCACGGCGAAGGTGCCGTAGGCCCCGGAGCCCTTGGCGTGGACCACCCGTTCGGGGACCCGTTCACGGTTGAACTGGGCCATCTTCTCGATGAGGTAGTGGTCCTGGAGCAGGATCGGGCCGTCGGATCCGACGGTGAGTGAATGTTCGTCGCTCTCCACCGGGATCCCGGCGTTGTTCGTGGTGTAAGGAGCGTTCTTGGTTTCCTCGGTCACGAGCGTCCTCCCGTCGGTGCGGGGTGTCGGTCAGGTTGTCCAGGCGGCGCCCGGTCACGACCGAGTCAACTCCGGCGACGAGAGGTCGGCAACATGTGGACCTTGTCCAGACTTGGGTTATTTCGTCCGCGCCCTATTGCTGGCCGCGGGTCGGCATCTCGAACCAGACGACCTTGCCGGTCGACAGCCGGGTCGCACCCCACCGCCGGGCCAGCCGGTTCACCAGGAACAGTCCGCGGCCGCCCTCGTCCATGTCGCGGGCCCGGCGCTGCCGGGGCAGCTGCGGGGCGTCGTCGCCGACCTCGCAGCGCAGGATGTCGGTCCGCAGCAACCGCAGCGTCACCGGTCGCTCCGCGTACCGCACCGCATTGGTCACCACCTCGCTGACCAGCAGTTCCACCGAGTCCGAGAGCTCGTCGAGACCCCACCGGCTGAGTGCCCTGCGGGCCAGCCTGCGGGCCCGTCCGGGGGCGGAGTCCTCCGGCTCCAGGAACCAGTACGCGACATCGCTCGGTGCGATCCCGTCGAACCGGGCGGCGAGCAGCGCGATGTCGTCGTCCCGGTCGCCCGGGCCGAGCATGTCGAGCACGTCGTCGCAGAGGGCCTCCAGCGGCGGCGAATGGTCCGGTCCGGTGAGCTGGGCGGTGGCGGCGAGCCGCTCGCGCAGCTGCTCGATCCCGGTCCAGACGTCCCGGAGCCGGGACTCCACCAGACCGTCCGTGTACAGCAGCAGCGTGGCGCCCGAGGGCGCATCCAGCTCGACGGCCTCGAAATCCACCCCGCCGACACCGATCGGGGCGCCGGGCGGCACCCGCAGCACCTCGGCGCGGCCGCCGAGATGGAGCAGCACGGGCGGCGGGTGCCCTGCGTTGGCGATGGTGATCCGGTGCGCGACCGGGTCGTACACCGCGTACAGGCAGGTGGCCATCCGGTCGCTGCCGAGCCGCTGCGCCTGCTCGTCCAGATGGTGCAGCACCTCCTGCGGCGGCAGGTCGAGCCCGGCGAGGGTCTGCGCGGTGGTGCGCAGCTGGCCCATGATCGCCGCGGAGGTCATGGAGTGGCCCATGACGTCGCCGACGACCAGGGCGACCCTGCTGCCCGGCAGCGGGATGGCGTCGTACCAGTCACCGCCGACCCGGGCCGTCTCGGCGGCCGGGAGATAGCGGGAGGCGAGCCGGACGCCGGTGGGCTGCGGCAGCGAGTCCGGCAGCATGGTGCGCTGCAGCTCATCGGCGATGTACGCCTCGCGCCCGTACAGCACGGCCTTGTCGATGCCGAGCGCGGTGTGCGTCGCCAGCTGGGCGGCGACCAGCAGGTCATTGGCCTCGAACGGCGGCCGCTCGGTCCCGCGCAGGAAAACGGCAGCACCGATCACCCGCCGACGGCCGCGCAGCGGGGCGAGGATCGCCCGGTGGCCGGAGGGGACGGTGCGCCCGGAGCCGAGCAGTTCGGGCAGGGCGACGCGGGCCGCCGCGGAGTCCCCGAAGACGGGCCGTACGCCGCGCAGCACCTCGGCGAGCGCACCGCCCGCCTGCACCTCGCAGAGCTCGGCCGCGGGCGTCAGATCGGCGTACGGGTCGATGGCGGGCGGGCGCAGCCGCTCGGTCTCCGGGGAGGTCTCGGTCTCCTCATCGCTCAAACGCAGCCGGTCGGACCGGCGCAGTCGCAGGACGAACGGGGCGACGGGGCGCTCGTCGCCGACCGGGAGCGGATCGCGGAGGTAGACGAGTATGGCGTCGGAGAACGTCGGCACGCTGGCCCGGCACAGGCCGAGGACGATCTCGTCCAGATCTATGCCACGGGCGATCCGGCGGGTCGCGGCGCCCACGAAACGCAGCCGGTCACCTTCGCGGCGGGCCACCGTCTGCGGGTCCGGTCCCGCTGCGGCGGCACTCGGCGAGACGGCGGGGTTCGGCGCTGCCGCGGGGCCGGGAATCGCCGTGGGATTCGAGCCGGGGCCCGACGCGGCGGGCTTCGAGCCGGGGCCCGACGCCGCGGCGGGGCCGGGGATCGCTGCGGTGGCAGGGGCGGCTGCCGGCGCGGCGTCCTGCTGCCGCGGCCGGGCGCGTTCCTGCGACCGGGCCGCGAGAGGCTGCGGGCCTTCGTGGGAGGTGGGATGCTCCGTCACGCGTGGGGTTCCGTCCGTCCGGGCCGGTTGTATGAGGCAATCACCTTGTGGGGCGCCACTGTGCCCCGGCGAGAGCGGTGATGACAACGGCTGCCACCGCATGCCCAGCTTTGCGGGGCCGAAACCGTATGCCTGCGGGGTGTGTCGCTGACAACGTTCCCGCCTTTTCGGCGGCGGACAGCGTGCACATCTCCACCCCCTCGTAGTGGCTTGTGCGGTTCTTGCTGCTCATGCAACTGATGCGGCTCATGAAGATCGTGCAACTCGTGCGATGACTTGCGGTCAGGTCCTGTGCCGCGCCCGCCGGTTGGAGCGGAGCAGCCCTCCGGAGGACGATCCTACGGTTGCCCCCCTGGGGTGCATCAAGGGTCTCACGACGGCATATGCGAGGGCGTACGGTCCCAGTCATCCGGCAGCGCGGGTACGCGCCACCGCGGATCGGGCCGCCAGTTCTCCCAGCCGTCCCGGAAGGGCGCACCCCAGGCGTCGATCACACCGACGGCCGCGCGGCCCGCCTCCCGTACCCGCCGCGCGGTGTCCCGGTCCATCAGACCGACCCGCTGCGCCTGGGCGAATTCGTCCTCGTCCAGCCAGCGCCAGCTGCGGTCGGGGTGCACGGCGATGTCCAGAAAGTGATCCTCGGAGTCGACGCCGCCGGCCCAGCGGGTGCGCGGTTCCTCCAGGTTCACGTACCAGTTGCGAAAGCTCCAGCCGCGGTCCCAGAACAGCCAGACCGACCAGGGATCGCCGGGCCGGGCGAGCTTCAGCACGCCCGTGCCGAACCAGGTCGAGCGGGCGGTGGTACGGGGCGCGGTGTACCGGGTGGCGAGCGGCTCGGCGTGCACACTGGTGCCGTCGGCGAGGACCGGCCGGACGCATTCGGTGCCGGGCGCCATCCAGGCGGCGAGCAGTTCGTCGGTGTCCTGGACGACGGTGACCGGCCGGCAGATGTGGACCGGGCTGTGGGCGCCGCCGGGCGACCGCGGACCGTTGCCGCGGTAGCGCCACAGGATCTGATCGCCCGGCGCCCAGTGCGCGACGTCCGAGGGCTCGGCTCCTGCGCGCGCGTTGTCTCCCATACCTGCCATGGACAGATCTTAGGGATGCGGCTGCCCGGTCGCTGCGATCCACGTCACGGGCGGGTCATACGCAACACGTCGAGCGCCTCGTCGAGCTGTTCCACCGTGAGATCGCCGCGCTCCACGTACCCCGAGGCCAGCACCACTTCACGGATCGTCCGCCGCTCGGCGAGCGACTTCTTGGCGACCTTCGCCGCCTCCTCGTAGCCGATGTACTTGTTCAGCGGGGTGACGACGGACGGCGAGGACTCCGCGTACTCCCGGGCCCGTTCCACGTCGGCCGTGATCCCGTCGACCGTGCGGTCCGCGAGCAGCCGGGAGACATGGGACAGCAGCCGGACCGACTCCAGCAGATTCTTCGCGATGACCGGCAGCATGACGTTCAGTTCGAAGTTGCCGGCCGCGCCCGCGACGGCGACCGTAGCGTCGTTCCCCATCACCTGGGCGGCGACCATCAGGACGGCCTCGGGAATGACCGGATTCACCTTCCCCGGCATGATCGACGAGCCCGGCTGGAGGTCGGGGAGGCTGATCTCGGCCAATCCGGTGCGCGGGCCGGAGGCCATCCAGCGCAGGTCGTTGGAGATCTTGGTGAGCGAGACGGCGATCGTACGGAGCTGGCCCGACGTCTCGACGAGCCCGTCCCGCGCGCCCTGTGCCTCGAAGTGGTCGCGGGCCTCGGTGAGCGGCAGTCCGGTGACGCGGGCGACCTCGGCGATCACGGCGGCGGAGAAGCCGGGCGGGGTGTTGATGCCGGTGCCGACGGCCGTGCCGCCCAGCGGTAGTTCGGCGAGGCGCGGCAGGGACGCGTTCAGCCGCTCGATGCCGTACCGGATCTGCGCCGCGTAGCCGCCGAACTCCTGGCCCAGGGTCACCGGCGTCGCGTCCATCAGATGCGTACGGCCCGACTTCACGACCGTCGCGAACTCGGCGGACTTGCGCTCCAGGGCGGCCGCCAGATGGTCCAGGGCGGGGATCAGCTCGCCGGTGACGCCCGCGGTCGCGGCGATGTGGATGGAGGACGGGAAGACGTCGTTGGACGACTGCGAGGCGTTGACGTGGTCGTTGGGGTGGACCTCGCGGCCGAGGCGTTCGGTGGCGAGCGTGGCCAGGACCTCGTTGGTGTTCATGTTGGAGGACGTGCCCGACCCGGTCTGGAAGACATCGATCGGGAAGTGCGCGTCCCAGCGGCCGTCGGCGACCTCGCCCGCCGCGTCCTGGATCGCGTCGGCGATGTCCGGGGCGAGCACCTTGAGCTCGGCGTTGACCTTGGCCGCGGCGGCCTTGATCCGGGCCAGGGCCTCGATGTGGGCCCGCTCCAGGCGCTGGCCGGAGATCGGGAAGTTCTCCACGGCGCGCTGCGTCTGGGCACGCCATTTGGCGTGTGCGGGGACCTTCACCTCACCCATCGAGTCGTGCTCGATGCGGTACTCGGTGCCGCCGGTGCTGTCGGCCGTGCCGGTCGTGCCGTCCGTGCCGGCGGGGTTCTGTGCGTCGTCCATGGGTTTCAACCTCCTGGAAAAGTTGAGCACTTGTCTTGTTCTGTGTATTCCCAAGTCGCCTACCGGCCAGTAAATACCGGGGGTAACCACAATCCGGGGAGGCGCAATGAGGCGCACCAGACACAGACTCCGCTGTACGGTCGCGGCCGCCGCGGCCATGGCGGCGGCATCAGGCGGCATGACCGCTGCCGCCGGACCGGCAGGCGCGGCACCCCAGTCCGGTACCACCACTACCGCATCCACCCCCCTCTCGCCCGAGCTGGAGGCCATCCGCGCCGCCGAAGCCACCCAGCTGTACGGTGACCCGGCCGAGCGCCCGCTCGCCGACCGCAAGACCGGGCTGATCTCGCTCGGCGACAGCGAGATCTCCGGCGAGGGCGTCGGAACCTACGAGGCAGGCACCAACGGCCCCGACAACTGGTGCCACCGTTCGCCCGACTCAGCCATCCACCGCACCGGGATCCCCGCCGACGTCACGTACAACGTCTCCTGCTCCGGCGCGTACACCGGAAACATCGTGATCGGCGGATCCAAGCAGTACGCCGACGAGCTCGTGCAGAGCGACAACCTCGCCATCAAGGCCCGCAACACCCGCCTCAAGATGATCGTGCTTGTCGCCGGCGCCAACGACGACCTCCAGTTCGGTCCGGTCATGACGGACTGTGTGGAGCGCTGGGTGCTCCTCCAGGGCGCGTGCCGGCCGACGTACGAGGGCGGCTGGCAGGCCCGCGTCGACGGGCTCGTCCCCAAGGTCGAGAAGACCGTCCGCGACCTGAGGACCGTCATGTCCGGGGCCGGCTACGCCAGTAGCGACTACCGGCTCGTGGTCATGGGCTACCCCAGCCCGATCGGCCCCGACTTCAACGACAACCCGAACTTCCCCGGCAAGATTCCGGGTGGCTGCGCGGGTTACGACTCCGACGCCGCCTGGGGCCGTAACGTCGCCGTCCCCGCCTTCGAACGCGGTATGCGCAAGGCGGCCGCCGACACCGGGGCCGTCTACCTCGACAACTCCCGGCTCTTCCACGGCCACGAGGTCTGCATGGAGGACACCTGGGCCCGCGGCCTCTACATCGACCTCTCGCACTTCCCGCCGGACTCCAACTCCGTCCGGCAGTCCTTCCACCCCAACGCGCGCGGCCACGCCGCCTTCGCCTCCTGCCTGACCCAGATCTACAACTCCGGTCTGCGCGAGGCGAGCTGCGCCGACCCGGCGAGCACCGGAAAGCCGGTCCTGGAGCCTGCCGCCTGGGACTCGGTCTTCAAGCCCCTGAAGAACGAGGCCACCGGAACGTGTGCGGACGTCCCCGCGTCGGTGACCCGCAACAACACGAAGATCGCGGGCTGGGACTGCCACGGCGGCCGCAACCAGGGGTGGTGGTACGACGCCGGCACGAAGACCATCCGTACGGAGCTGAGCCACGACCGGTGCCTGGATGTGCCGGGCGCCGACTACAAGGCGGGTGCCACGCTCATCCTGTGGAACTGCTCGGGCGCGGCCAACCAGCAGTTCGTCCGCGAGTCGGGCACGGTGCGCCCGGCGGCTTCGACCGGGCTGTGCCTGACGCTCGCGGCGGCCAAGGACCCGCTGAAGCTCCAGGCCTGCGACGGGACGGCGAAGCAGCGTTTCGCGTAGGTCCGCAGGGCGGATGACGGCGGGGCGGTCGCGCGGTGCGGCCACCGCGCCGTCACTCGTCCTCCGCCTCGCTCAGGGACCGGACCGTCGGCGACAGATAGAGCCGTCGCAGCGACACCGGAGGCAGGCCGCGCTCACGCATCGCGGTGGCGAGACGGATCGCGTAGAGCGAATTGCCGCCCAGATCGAAGAAGTTGTCGTCGGGGCCGACCGGCACGCCGAGGACGGACTCCCAGATCCCGGTCAGTTCGGCGAAAGGGCCGGAAGGGATGTCGAGCGGGGCGTCGGCCGGGGCCGTCGGGGCGGGCAGCCGGGACGGGTCCAGCTTGCCGTTCGGGGTGAGCGGCAGCTGCGGCAGGGCGGTCACCGAGGCGGGCAGCATGTGCTCCGGCAGCAGCTTCGCGGCCCGGCGGCGTATGTCGTCGGCCGCGCCGACCGGGTCCGCCGCCAGGACCACGAACGCATCGATCCGCACACCCGCCGCATCCAGGAGCGCGTCCCCGGACACCGTCACAGCCGCCGCGCTCACGGACGGATCGGCCAGCAGTACGTGACGGATCTCGTCGAGCTCGATCCGGAAGCCGCGCACCTTCACCTGGCTGTCGATCCGGCCCAGATGCTCCAGCGTGCCGTCCGGGAGCAGCCGGCCCAGATCGCCGCTGCGGTACATCCGCCCGCCGTGCCACGGGTCGGGTACGAAGCGCTGCCCGGTCAGGTCCGGGCGGCCCAGGTACCCGGTCGCGACCCCGGCGCCGCCGACATGGATCTCGCCGGGCGCACCGGGCGGCACCGGCCTGCCCCGGGCGTCGAGCACGTACACGTACCAGCCGGGCAGCGGACGGCCCACCGAGCGGGAACCGGACATCGCCGTGCGCCGGGTCACTGTCTGCGCCGTGACATGGACCGTCGTCTCGGTGATGCCGAACATGTTGACCAGCCGGCAGCGGTCCTCGGGGTGGCGGTCGAACCAGTCGCGCAGCGGGCGGGCGTCCAGCGGTTCGCCGCCGAGGACGACCAGGCGCAGGGCGAGCGGCCTCCCCTGGCCACGGTGTTCCCGGTCGGTGGCCATGAGCTGGGTGAACGCGGACGGGGTCTGGCTGAGAACGGTGACGCCCTCCCGTACGAGCAGGGCATGGAAGTCCACGGGGGAGCGCGAGACCCAGTAGTCGACCACGACCAGCCGGGCGCCGGTCAGCAGGGCGCCCCAGATCTCCCAGACGGAGAAGTCGAAGGCACTGGAGTGGAAGAGCGTCCAGGTGTCGCCGGGGCCGAGACGGAAGTCGTCGCGGGTGGCGTCGATGAGGGCGAGAACATTGGCGTGCGGCACGACGACACCCTTGGGGCGGCCGGTCGACCCGGAGGTGTGGATGACGTACGCGGGGGCGGGGGCGGGCCGGGCGGCGGAGGCCCGCCGGCCGGCCGGGTGGCCGGTGAGCGGGGCGGTGTCCTCCACCGTCAGCCGCAGGCCGGCGTCCTCGGCGCTGCGGGCGCGGCGGTCCGCGGGGTGATCCGGATCCAGCGGTACATACACCGCGTCCGCCCTGAGGACGGCGAGCATCATCGCGACGAGGTCCGTCGAGCGGGGCAGGCAGAGACCCACATGGTCCCCGGGCCGGACGCCACGGGCGCGCAGCCCGGCGGCCAGTTCGTCGGCGCGGGAGTCCAGCTCCCGGTAGGTGAGGGTGTGCTCGCCGCAGGTCAGAGCGGGCGCGTCGGGGCGCAGGGCGACCTGGTCCGCGAAGGCCTCGTCGATGCGGCGGGAGGGGGGAGGCGGCGGGGCGGCCGGGTGGGGCGGGCGGCCGAGGGAGAGCTGCTCGGCGGACTCCGTCTCGTCGAGCAGGACGAGGTCGACGAGGGGGGTCTCGAGCGGCAGAGTGGCCAACTGGTCCTGGACGCGCGAGATATGGCGCTCGGAAGGGGCGGAGCCGCCGATGGCGTCGTCGATGACGTCGTCGCCCGGAGAACCGAGGGGGGTGGCGAGAAGGTCCGCGACCGTGCGGTCCTCGGACAGGTCGGCTTCGAGCACGGCCCGGCCGTCGAACGCGCCGAGGGTGTGCGGAGACCGGTCGAGCGCCGATACGGGCACGGCCACGCGCACGGACGACCTGCCCTCGTACCGTCCGAGGACGAGTGCGGTGGCGGCAGCGCGCCGCAGGGCCACGGGGTCGGGGACGCGGGCGGGACGTGCCGCGGGGGAGTACTCCGCCGTCCGCACCTCGTGCGGCCCGAGCTCCCCGCAGAGCACGCGAGAGATCAGCTGGAGCGAGGTCGCGTCCAACGCGCTCGGATCGGCGACGAGGACCAGGTCACCGGTACGGGGCACGGGCGTGCGCACCGTGCCTTGCGCGGTCGCGCTCGCGGGGGCGCCCGCGAGCCCGCCCCCGGACTCACCCGCGCCCTCCTCCTCGTACCGCAGCAGCAGCACCCGCAGTCGCTGCCCCGGTCCGAGCGGGCGCCGGGTCTCGGTCTCGCGGCGGCGCGCTGCCTTCTCCGAGTCCGCCGGCGCCGGGACGGTCTCGGTCCACAGCCGGGGGTGCGGGCCGTCCGGCCACCACCGCTTCGACGCCTTCGCGAGCGCGGTCGCGACCGGGCCGTCGTCCGTCGCACCCTGCGGCAGGCGGACCGTCAGCGTGGGGCGGCCAGTTGGCACCGGTGCTCTCCTCCTCGTAGGGGCGCGCCTCAGCGCGTCGTGAACCCGCCGTCGACCGTCAGCACGCTCCCCGTCACCTGACGCGACTCGTCCGACGCCAGCCAGAGCGCCGCGTCCGCGACATCCTGCGGCTCGACGAGTGCGTTCATCGGCTGCGCCTGGACGAACGTCTCCTCGTGCTCGGCGACCGGCACCTCCAGCGACCGGGCGATCTCCGCGAGCATCCGGCCCTCCATCGCCTCGTCGTCCCGCACCGACCCGGGGCACACCGCGTTCACCCGCACCTTGCGCGGCGCGTAGTCCAGTGCGACGGCCTTGGTCAGCCCGACGAGGCCGTGCTTGGCGGCGACATAACCGGCGAAGTGCCGGTAGCCGACCAGGCCCGCCGTCGACGCGATGTTGACGATGGAGCCGGAACCCTGCGCGGTCATCCGCCCGCCGACGGCCCGGATCGCCCGCCAGGCACCGCCGAGATCCACATCGATCATCAGCTGCCACTCGGGTTCGGTGATCTCGTGCGCGGGACGGCCCGAAGGGGCCGCGATCCCCGCGTTGTTGACGAGGACGTCGATCCGCCCGAAGCGCTCCTCCGCATCGTCCGCCGCCGCCTCCAGCGCGCCGAGATCCCGCACGTCCGTCTGCCGGGTCAGCACGGCGGAGCCCGCGTCGCGGCAGAGCTCCGCCGTGTACGCGAGCTGGCTCGCCGAACCGAGCGGATACGGCACGCCGGGCAGCGGGCCCGCCACATCGAGCAGCACCAGATCCGCGCCCTCGCGGGCGAACGTCAGCGCGCAGGCCCTGCCGAGCCCGCGTGCCGCACCCGTGATCAGCGCGGTCCGCCCGGCCAGCCGCCCGGTTCCGCCGCTCGTCGTCATCCCTCGCCCAGTTCGGCGGCGATCAGTGACAGCAGCGCGCCCGGCCGGTCGGCCAGATACATGTGCCCGCCGTCCAGCTCGGCGACGGTCAGCTTCCCGCTCGTCGCCCACCCCCACTCGGCAGCGCCGGCCGCACCGACCAGCGTGTCCGCACGCCCGCGGACCGAGACGACACGCACGGTCAGCGGCCGCTCGGAGGCCGGCCGGTAGCTCTCGTGCAGCTGTACGTCGGCCCGGAGCGACGGCAGCAGCAGCTCCCGCATCTCCGGGTTCTCCAGCGCCGGATGCGCGTACCCGGCGAAGCTCTTCACCCGTGCGACGAACTCGTCCTCCGGCAGCTCGCCCGCCCGGTCCGTGCGGGCGGTCCACGGACCGGGCGAGCCGCTGACGAAGAGCGTGTGGAGACGGATCCCGGGCGCTCGTTCGAGGCGGTGCGCCAGCTCGTACGCGAGCACCGCGCCCATGCTGTGCCCGAACACGGCCACCCGCCGGCCCGTGCTCCCGAGCGCGGCGGTGACCTGGGCGTACACATCATCCACGGCCTCGGCCGCCGAGGTGTACGCGGGCTCGGCGAACCGCTTCTCCCGGCCCGGCAGCTGCACCGGCAGGATCGTCAGCCCCGCCGGGGCCTGCCCCTGCCACGGCGTGAAGAACGACGCACCCGCCCCGGCGAAGGGCAGGCAGATCAGGACAGTCTCTTCCACGGTCTCTCTTCCGGTCTCGGTGTACGGGAGGGTCAGCCGGACGTCACGAACGCGCCCAGGATGGCGGCCAGATACGCCGGGTCGTCCGCCCCGCACAGCTCGCGCGCCGAGTGCATGGAGAGTCCCGGCACCCCTACATCGACCGTCGCGACCCCCAGCCGGGCCGCGGTGAGCGGACCGATCGACGTACCGCACGGCATCGCGTTGTTGGAGACGAACGGCTGCCACGGTGCGCCCGCCCGCTCGCATGCCGCAGCGAACACGGCCATACCGGTGCTGTCGGTGGCGTACCGCTGATTGACGTTGACCTTGATCGTCGGTCCGCCGTTGGGCAGCGGGTGGTGGTCCGGGTCGTGCCGCTCCGCGTAGTTGGGATGCACCGCGTGCGCCATGTCGGCGGAGACGCAGAAGGCCCCCGACACCGCCCGCGCCCAGTCCTCCGAGCTGCCGCCGCGCGCGGTGACGGAGCGGCCGAGGACCCGCTCCAGCATGGGGCTCTGCGCACCCGTCTCGGAACCGCTGCCGACCTCCTCGTGGTCGAAGGCCGCCAGGACCGGGATGTACGCGGGCCGCTCGGCTCCCGTCGCCGCGCCGGCCAGGGCGGTGACGCCCGCGTGCACCGACACGAGGTTGTCCAGTCGTGAGGAGACGACGAACTCCCGGCCCACGCCCAGGTATCCGGGCGGCTGGATGTCGTGCAGCATCAGGTCCCAGCCGAGCACCTCGTACGGATCCACCTCGGCGGCGGCCGCCACCCGGCGCAGCAGCGCACCTTCCTCGGGGGCGCCGAGCGCCCACAGCGGGGCGACATGGCGCTGCCGGTCGAGCGTCAGCCCCTCGTTGACGGAACGGTCCAGGTGGATCGCCAGCTGAGGCACCCTCAGCAGCGGTTCGTCGATCTGGATCAGCCGCGACTCGGTCGTGCCGCCGGGCCCGCGCAGCGCCAGCCGGCCGGAGATGCCCAGGTCACGGTCGAGCCAGGTGTTGAGCGGGACCCCGCCGTAGATCTCCACGGCGATCTGGCGCCAGCCCGCCGAGCCGGTGTCGGGGGTGGGCTTGATCCGCAGGTTCGGCGAGTCGGTGTGCGTGCCGACGATGCGGAACGGGGTGTGCGCGGCGGCGTCCTCGGGGACGTACCACGCGATCAGGGCGCCACCTCGGGCGACGAAGCTGCCGCCGGTCGTGCCCGCCCAGTCGTCCGTACCGCGCAGCTCGCGGAAGCCGGCCTTCTCCAGCCGTTGGATGGCGCTCGCCACCGCGTGGTACGGGGACGGGCTGGCCCGGATGAAGGAGAGCAAGTCGTCGGTGTGGCTGCGGTGACTGGGGTGGGGGGCCGGCGTCATACGGCGTCCGCCTTTCCGCTGTTCGGCTTCGAGGGTGAGGGTGGGGATGAAGGCTTCGGGGGCGTGGGTGACGGGGACGACGGGAGCAGCAGTTCCCGGACCGGGCGGTCCGGCCGGGCGCAGAACTCTTCGAGCAGCGCGATGTACCGGCTGAGGAGTTCTTCAGCTGTCTCCCGGTCCCACAGGTCGGCGGAGTACTCCAGGAACGTCCGATAACCCTTCGTACGGTCCCGGCACGGCGCAAGCCCGAAGCACAGCTCGCTGCGTGAAAGAGGCGGTGCCAGATCCTCCACCTCGACGCCCAGCCCGGGGATCTCGATGTCCGTGTCGAGGGAGTTCTGGAAGGCGAGCACATGCGGTACGCGGTCCGGTACGTCGTCCGCGCCCGCATCGCGCATCGCCTGCATGATCCGGGCCGTCGGCAGCACATGCGCCATCGCCCCCATCGCCCCTGCTCCGGTGCGCGCCGCCAGCTCGGCGCAGGTGGTCTCAAGATTGGCCGAATCCTGTCGTACGCGGACCATCACAGCCGTCGACGTCATGGCGACGAGCGACTCGAAGGCGGTGCCCTGACGGTTGGCGTACGGGACGCTCAGCAGAATGTCCGGCTCCCCGGAGAGCCTGGTCAGAAACACTCCGAGCGCCGTGGCCGCCACCGCGAACGGGGTGGTGTGCACAGCCGCGGCGAACTCCTCGACGGCCGCCCGCACCGCCCCCGACGCCCGGCCGCGAATCGTGCCGCCGAGCCCGCTGAGCTGCTCGGGCCGGGGGCGGTCGGTCGGTACGGGCACCCGGGACGGCACTCCGTCCAGATATGCGGCGCAGTGTGCGGCCCGGCGGGCCTCGGTCTCCGGGTCGTCCTGGGCACGCTGCCAGCGGGCGTACTCCGTGACCTGCGAGCCCGGCGGGTCGAGGGTGTGCGGCACGCCCGTCGCCGCCGCGGTGTACAGCGCGGCGATCTCGGCGAGCAGCAGCGACAGGGACCAGCCGTCGGCGGTGATGTGGTGCAGGACGAACATCAGCGCCCAGCGGTCCTCCTCGACGCGCAGCAGTCGCAGTCTCGGCAGCGCGGGCTGCGAGAGATCGAAGCCGCTCGCGGCGGTCTCGCGGCACAACTCCTCGGCCCGGGGCCGTCGTTGGTCCGGCGGCAGGACGGTGAGGTCCTCGACGGGCAGATCGACGGGTTGCGCGGCAACGACTTCCTGCCACCAGGACGCGTGCTCCTCGACGAACCGGGTCCGCAGCGAGTGGTGCCGGGCCAGCAGCTCGGTGAGCGCGGACCGCAGCGCCGGCACGTCCAGCGGGCCGGTGAAGGTGATCCGGGTCGGAACGTTCCACACCTCGCAGTGCGGTACGGAGTGGTGGCCGGCGATCATCCGGGCCTGTTGGTCGCTGACCGGGGCGCGGTCGATGATCTCGACGTCGTCCCCGGTGGGTGCGGGCTCGGGCACGAGCCGGTCGGTCATCGCCCGCAGCGTGGCCTCGGAGAAGAAGTCCGCCATCGGATAGTCGACGCCGAGCGCGTCCCGTACCCGGTTGACCAGGCGGATCGCGGCGATCGAATTGCCGCCGAGGTCGAAGAAGTTGGTCTCGGCGGGGAAGCCGCGGACGTCGAGGACGGACTCCCAGACCTCCCGGAGCGTGTCCGCGGTGGAGTGCGGTGGCTCGTCCCCGGTGGCCCTGCCACCACCCGTCATCGACTCCAGTGTCCCGACCAGCTCGTCGAGATACCCGCGCGCCGTCTCCGCGTCGAACAGATCCGCGTCGTAGCGCAGCCGCAGCCGCAGGCCCGATGCGGTACGCGTCGCCATCAGGGCCAGTTCCAGCGGGGCGGACTCCGTCCCGCCGGGCACCTCCTCGGCCCGCAGTCCCGGCAGGTCGATCCGGGACAGCGTCTCGTTGTCCAGGTCCACCGACACGGTGATCAGGGGGCGCGGGTTGCCCGGGTCAGGGTGCGCCCCGGCGAGCAGGGCGTCCAGGTCGACGTGCTGCCGCTTGTCCGCCTCGCGCAATGCGCGCCCGGTGGCTCGTACCGCGTCGGCGGTGTCCGTACCGTCCGGCAGCGACACCCGCAGCGGCAACAGCGCCACATGGAAGCCGACGGTGTCCCGGGTCTCCGGGGTACGCCGCCCGAAGGTGGACCCGAGCACGAACTCGTCCTGCCCCGACCGCCCGCGCAGCACCAGCTGCCATGCCGTGCACAGCGTCGCGAAGAGTGTGGCGCCCTGCTCCCCGCTCCACTCCTGCCACCGCACGGTCGGTTCCCGGCCGACCTGTACGGCCACCGCCCCGCCGCGCCCCGCGACCCGGCGCTCCCGCGGCCGGTCGGTGGGCAGCTCGAGCACCGGTGGCTTCTCGCCCAACTGCTCGCGCCACCACGTCAGATCGGCCGGGTCCCGGGGCGGCTGCGGTGCGCCGGCCGTCGTGCCGGCGGGCCGTGCGAAGACCGGCGCACGGTTCTCCACCGCCGCCCGGTACAGCTCCTCCAGGTCATGCGTCACCAGCCCCGCGGAGTGGGTGTCGGTGACGATGTGGTGCATCCCGAGCACGAGCACCTGGTCGTCGTCCGCGAGCCGGATCAGCCGGGGCGTGAACAGCGGCCCCTCGGCCAGGTCGTACCCGCGCCCGCTCTCCTCGGCGAGCGCCGCTGCGATCGTCCGGTCGGCCCGGCCGGGGGACTGCCCCCGGGCGTCTGTCACCAGGAGCGGGATCCGCAGACCGGGGCGGACGACCTGGACCACGGTCTCGTCGCCGCTCCCGGACCGGAACACGGTCCGCAGCCCGGCATGGCGGGCGACCAGCCCGTCCAGGGCGGTACGGAGGGCGCACTCGTCGAGCCGGCCGTGCAGGCGGACCGCCTGGGTCTCGTTGTACGCGGCGGAGTTGCCGAGCAGCCGGGCCGCGAGCCACAGTCGCCGCTGCGCGGAGGTGGCCGGCGCGGTGATGTCCTGCGCCTCCGGCGGGTCCTGCGGTTCCTGTTTCTCCGGCGGCTTCCGCTCCCGGATGCGGCGCCGCAGCAGATCCAGCTGTTCCAGCCCCGCCCGCATACGCTCCTCGGGCAGCCCGAAGTCGACGAGCGCGGCGATCTCGTCGGCCCCGGCCCTGTGCAGGGCGTCGACGAGCGGGGCGCAGCTCTCCGGGGTGCCGATCAGTGCCCGCTGGTCGCAGTACCGGTCGTACGCCCGGCGGAAGAGATAGTCCAGGTCGTCCTCGTCGGCCGTCGCCACGTCCTCGGGGCTGCGGCCGAGCGCGGTGGCGGCCGACCGCATCAGCAGCGACGAGCGCAGATAGCGGCTCATCGGCTCCAGCGCCTCGGCCCGCGCGGCGGCGTGATCCGTACCGAGGTAGGTGTGGACCAGGACCGTCACCCGGCCGCCGTCCGGATCGCGTCCGCAGTCGGCGCGCACCTGCCGGTAGTGGTCGATGTTCGCGGCCAGTTCGGCCACGCTCTGGCTCATGAGGTTGGTGACGATCCCCAGTCCGCGCCGGGCCGCCTCCCCGTACGAGGCACGCTGCCCGGAGGTGGCGAGGAACATCGGTGGCTCGGCCTGCACCGGACGGGGGTGGATGCGTACATCGGTATCGGCGCCCTCGCCCGTCCGCCGCGCGACGGACTCGCCGGCCCACAGTCGGCGGACGTCGTCGAGATGGGAGAAGGCGATCTCCCGGCGGTCCTCGAAGCGGTCCGGGTGCAGGGCGAAGTCCTGCGCGTGCCAGCCGGTGGCGCAGCCGATGCCGACCCGCCCGCCGGACAGGTTGTCGACGACCGACCACTCCTCGGCTACCCGGATCGGGTCGTGCAGCGGCAGAACGACCGAGCCCGCGTTGATCCTGATCCGCTCGGTCTCACGGGCGAGGACGGCGGCGAGTACGGCCGGGTTGGGGAAGAGGCCGCCGAAGGAGTGGAAGTGCCGCTCGGGCAGCCAGACGGAGCTGAAGCCGCGCTCGTCGGCGAAGCGGGCGGTTTCGACGACGCTGTCGTACGCCTGGGCCGTGTCCACGGTCTCCGGGTAGTCGCCGAAGAAGTAGATGCCGAGGGCGGGGGCGGGGCGCGGGCGGGTGCGCGGAGCGGGCAGCGGCCGGGCGGCCCGCTTCGCCGACGGGAAGAAGCTGCCGTCGCGCAGCTCGCGCAGCGAACCCTCCACGGCGCCGGCGACCGCCGCCACGTCGTCGTCGGTGTGCGCGGTGGAGAGATAGAAGCTGCGCCACTCCCAGACGTACAGGCCGCGCAGCAGGAGGTGGTGGTAGAGCAGCTCCATGTCGGCGCGGTGCGTGAACCGGAACATCGAGCCGAAGTGCGCCAGTTCGAGCGGGAACTCCTCGTCCCGGAAGAAGCGGTTGAGGCGGTGGGCGAGCGCGTCGGTCCGGGCGTTCAGCCCCTCCTGGAGACCGGGGCCCTCCTCCTTGAGGTGGGTCAGCACCGCCCGCGCCGCGGCCATCGAGAGCGGGTGCTGCATATACGTACCGCCGAAGAAGGTGGTCTCGTGCGGGGGCCTGCTGTCGTCCCCGTACTGCCAGAGACCGCCGTCGACACCGTCGAGGATGTCGGCGCGCCCCGCGATCGCGCCGATCGGGAAGCCGCTGCCGAGCGCTTTGCCGTAGGTGGCCAGGTCGGGGACGACGCCGAAGTGGTGCTGGGCGCCGCGCGGGTGCGGGCGCAGGCCGGTCAGCATCTCGTCGAAGAGGAGCACGATGCCGCGGCGGGCGGTGAGGTCGCGCAGCGACCGCAGGAAGTCGGTCGGGCGGAGTGCGGGGTTGCGGCACTGTACGGGCTCGACGAGGACGGCCGCCACGGTGTCACCGAGCGCGTCGATGGTGTCGAGGGCATCCTGGCTGCCGTACTCCAGCACGATCAGCTCTGCGACGGCGCTTGCGGGGATGCCGCGCGAGACAGGGACGGCGCCTCGGCCGCCCGGACCGCCGGGGCGGCCGAGCACGGAGTCGATGTGCCCGTGGTACGAGCCGCGGAACATGACGACCTTGTCGCGTCCGGTCGCGGCCCGGGCCAGCCGGACCGCCGCCGAGTTCGCCTCCGTACCGGAGCTCGCGAACGCCACCCGCTCCATCCCTGTCAAATCGGTGAGAAGCGCGGCCACTTCACCGGTATCGGGGGAGCGGGGGCCGAACCGGAGACCCCGCGAGAGATGGCGCTGTACGGCATCGGTGACGAACTCCGGCTCGTGCCCGAAGAGCAGGGCTCCGAAGCCCATGGTGATGTCGGTGTAGTCGTTGCCGTCGACATCGGTGAGCCGTGATCCGTGCGCGGACCGGGCGGCGATCGGGTACAGCATCTCTTTTGTGGTCTGGCGGAACCCGACGACGGCCCGGCTGTCGGCGAGCACCGGCCGATGCTGCTGCGCCAGTTCCTTCGAGGTGCGGGTGCGCTCGGTGAACCGCCGGACGAGGGAAGCGGTGTGCGCGCGCTGGGCGGCGTCGGCGCCCGCCCCGGCCATGCCGGCCGTGGGATCCACGACAAGGCGGGGGCCGTGCTGAGCGGCACCGGGTGAGGGGGAGGAGACCGCGGCGGCTGCGAGCTGTTCGGTCAGGCGTCGCGAGAGTCCCGCCGCGCGGGCCACCTCGGCGGCCGCACCGTCCGCGTGGCTCATCGGCGGTCCCCCTCGGGGACGGAGGCGGGGGCGGAGATGCCGGTCAGCAGGGCTACGGCATCCGAGAGCTGGGTGAGCATCGCGGCCTGGGTCCGGGCCAACTGGCTCACCTGACGGCTCAGTTCCTCGACCTCGGCGCGCGTCGCGTAGACCGGTTCCGACCCGGCCGCCACCGGCGGCTGCGGAGCGGTGCGCGTCGATATCAGGCGAGCCGTGAGCCTGGGGGTGCCCGCCTCCTCCAGTATCTCCCGTATCGCAATCTCCGTACCGAACTCCGCCTCCAACTGCCGCACCATGCCGATTAGTTGAAGCGAGTCGGCGCCGAGTCCGACATACGTCCTGTCCGCACCGACCTCCGACGGCTGATAGCCGAGATGGCCGGCGGTCAGCGCCAGCACCCGGTCCAGTACGGCCTGTTCAGTCATGCCATCCTCCGTTGTGCGCTCGGGTACGTACGAAGTCGTCGGGACCGGCGGCGGACCGATCCAGTGGGACTGACGCCGGAACGGATACGTCGGCAGCGGCACCCGCCGCCCGCCGCACCCCGCGACCAGAGCCGCCCAGTCGACGGTCACCCCCGCGCAGTGCAGCCGGGCCACCGCGTGCCGGAACGCCGATGTCGCTACGGGGGCGGAGCCCGGCAGCACCCGGCGCGCCATCCCGGTCAGCGCGGCGGAGGGGCCGAGTTCGAGGAGGACCGCGCCGGCGGGGCCGGTGGGTCCGGTGGGTTGGGCGGATCCGGTGGATCCTATGGCCCGCAGTACCGCGTGGAAGTCGGCGGTCCGGCGCGTCTGCCGGATCAGATAGTCGGCATCGGGCCGCCACCCCGGGCGCCGCACCGCCCCGTCGAGCCCGCTGACGAACGGTGTACGGAGCGGGAGCAGCCCGGTCTTCCCGATGGCGGTCCGCAGCTCGTCGAGGACCGGATCGAGCAGGGCGGTGTGAAAGGCCCGGTCCACGGCCAGCGGCTCGTACGGCTCTGCGCCCGCCGCCAGCAGGGCGCGCGCGGCCTCGACCGCCTCCGGGGGCCCGGCGACGACATGGTGGGCCGGCCCGTTGACCACGGCGAGCTCCAGCCCCTCGACAGCGGCCTGCAACTCCCGTACCCGCGACCCCGGTACGAACACCGCGAGCATCGCACCGGCCGCCGACTGCTCCTGCATCAGCCGCCCGCGCCGGCACAGCAGCCGCATCCCGTCCCCCATGCTCAGCGCCCCGGCCACGCAGAGCGCCGCGTACTCGCCGACACTGTGCCCGGCGACCAGCGAGGGCGTGACGCCGAGCTGCTCCCAGAGGCGGGCCTGGGCGATCTGGAGGGCGAAGAGGGCGGGCTGGGCGAAGTCGGTGGTCCAGGCGGCCGGACCGTGGCCGTGCACGACCCGGTCGAGGAAGTCGCCGTTCCCGGTCTCCTCCTCGTACACGCGGGCGCAGGCGACGAGCACCTCGGCCACGACGGGGAAGCGGGCGGCCGGCTCCGCGCCCATGCCCGGATGTCCGCCGCCCTGCCCGCTGAAGAGGAAGACGGGCCGCTCCGGCTCCTGCTCGACGACCCCGGCGTCGTACGCGTCGCCCGAGGGCGCCCCCGCCAGGAACGCATCCAGCCCCGCCACCGGATCCTCGGACGTCACGACCAGCCGGTGGCCCAAGTGGCGTCGCCCCAGCGCGGCCGTGACCAGCAGATCGGCGGGCGCCGTCCCGGCCCCGCGCGTCAGCCGCTCGCGGAACGCGCGGGCGTACGCCACCAGGGCCTCATGGCTCGCGCCGGACAGCGGCAGCAGGGGCAGAGTCTCCGGGGAAACGTTCCGCTCCGGCCCCCGGTCCCGCCTCCGCTCCCTCTCCCGCACCGCAGGCGCCTGCTCCAGAATCACGTGCGCATTGGTACCGCCCATCCCGATGGAGTGCACCCCGGCTCGCCGTACCTCTCCACGCACCGGCCAGGGAGTCTCCCGCGCCGGCAGGACAAAGGGACTCGACTCGACGGCGAGCGCCGGATTCGGCGCCCGGAAGTTCACCAGCGGCGGGACGATCCCGTGCCGCAGCACCAGGACCGCCTTGATCAGCCCGGCCAGCCCCGCCGCACTGTCCAGGTGCCCGATGGCGGGCTTGGTGGAGCCCAGCGCGCAGAACCCGGTCCGGTCGGTGTGCCGGCGGAAGGCTTCCGTGAGGGCGGCGAACTCGATCGGGTCGCCTTTGAACGTGCCCGTGCCGTGCGCCTCCACGTAACCCACCGATTCCGCCGGGATCCCGGCGGCCCGCAGCGCGCCCAGCACCGCATCTCGCTGCCCGGCGACACCCGGCGCGGCGAAACCGGCTTTCGCCGCACCGTCGTTGGTGACCGACGAGCCCAGGATCACGGCGTGCACGGTGTCCCCGTCGGCGAGCGCCCGGTCCAGCGGCTTCAGCAGGACGGCAGCGACACCGTTGCCGCCGACCGTGCCGTCCGCATCTGCGTCGAAGGCCCGCACGGCACCGGTCCGGGACAGCGTGGAACCCTTCACATGGCGGTGCCCGGTCACCTGCGGCAGGTGCAGCGCCGCCGAGCCGACCAGCATCAGATCGGCGTCACCGGCGCGCAGCGCCTGACAGGCCAGATGCACGGAGACCAGCGAACTGGAACAGGCCGTCGCCACATTGACCGCGGGACCGGTCAGGCCGAGCCGGAACGCGGCTCTATTGGCTGTGAAATCAGGGTAGTTGCCGACCTGGACCTGTTTGACGGTCAGCCAGTCACCGGACCGTGCCTCGGTGGCCAGATTCTCGGCGAGATAGCTGTGCAGGGAGTAGAGGCGGTAACCGGCGCTCCCGTACACCCCTATCCGCAGCGACTCGTCGCGACCGGCATATCCGCCGTCCTCCAGGGCGTGGAAGCAGCACTCCAGGAAGAGCCGCTGCTGCGGATCGGTGAGCGCCGCCTCGCGCCCGCTCATCCCGAAGAACCCGGCGTCGAACCCGTCGATGCCGCCGTGCCCGTCGCCGCCCAGCAGCGCCGCCGCCCCGACGAACCCCTCCGCCCCGTACTCCGCCTCCGGTATCCCGGCGGCGGCGAACTCGGCCCCGGTGAACCGGCGTACGCGCGAAACGCCCGCCCGGATGTCGCGCCAGTACTGCTCGGGGCTGTCAGCTCCCGGGAACCTCAGCGCCATCCCGATCACCGCGATGCGGTTCTCGTTCTCCCGCTCCCGCTCCCGCTCTCCCGCCGTCTCCGCCACCGCGCCTCTCTCCCCTCCGCAGCCCCGCCACCCGGAGCAGGAACGCCACCGCGACCACCATCGCAGCGCCATGGGACCATCCCACGACCGTCAATGGGCTGTAGCGGTCAAGTGCCGCTGCGACAAGGATCATTCCGACGCCGAAGCCGAGATTCTCGAACGTCGCGGAGAGCCCGAACGCATGCCCGCGCAGGTCGGCGGAGAGCGTCTGCAGATGCGAGGTGTACGAGACCTCCGTGAGCCCGTCGGCCGCGCCCGCGACCAGTGCGATCACCCCCGTAGCCACCAGCGGGAACCCCGCGAACGCGAGGATGAACGCCCCGGACATCACGATCGTGCCGTAACCGAAGCCCAGCGCACCCACCGACCGGCCGGTGCGCTTCGCGTACCGCTGGATCACCTGCTGCGCGACGACGTTCCCCAGCGCCCACAGGCACCAGAAGGCGCTGACGAACACGGCCGGGCGCGAGGCGTCGAGCTCGGTGGAGTAGATCGGCAGCGCCGCGTTGTGTGACGACGAGCCGAACGCGTCCACCCCGCGCAGCGCCACCATCAGACCGAGACCGGGCGCGGCGGCCAGCGCGACGAACGCGACGGGCATCCGCCGCCGCCCCGTCTTCTCCGCGGCCGCCGCACCCTGTTCGGCACGCCCGCCGGAATCCCCCTCCGAATCCGGCCGAGCGCTCTTCCCTCTGCCTCCGCCCGCGATCGGCAGCAGCGCCACCGTCACGGCACAGATCACAAAGGTGGCCATGTCCACCACGAAGGCGGCGGTGTACCCGACCAGCGACACCACCACACCGGCCGATGCGAAGCCGGCCACCATCGCCAGCGAACGCCCGGTGATGGAAAGGGAGTTCGCCCAGCCGCGCCGGTCGGCGCCCACCATCTCGGGAATGGAACTGCGCAGCGACACCATGAACAGCGTTCCGCAGGACCCGACCACCACGGAGACGGCCACCAGTGCGCCCGTCCGCAGCCCGTCGGGCGCAAGGACCAGCAGCAGCATCACCGCCGCCTGCGCCACATTCGTCCAGAGCATCACGGCCTTGGCGGTGAAGCGCGCGAGCAGCGTGCCGGCCGTCAGACCGGCGGCAAAGCCGGACCCCAGTCGCACCGCCATGAACAGCCCCATGGCGATTGCCCGGCCCGTCGTCTCATAGACGAACAGATTGAGCGCCACCATATTCAGGAAGGTTCCGTACGAAGAGATGGCGTATCCGGCGACGAGGAATCGATAACGCCGTTCGCCGTGCGTCGTGCGGTCCGGTCCGTCGCCGGAATGGCTGTTGGTCTGGTCGATGCCGAGCGTCACCCGGACATACTCGTCGAGCAACCACGACCCCTGATGTCGAGCCGTTTGCACAAATGTAATCTGCATACTTGTGAAGGACGATCAATCCAGCCCACGGGCATGTGATTGCCGCGAATCGTCGCCGGACCGTCCCTGCGGGACGGCGCTGGCGGCGTACCGGCGCGCGCTCATGGAGGGAAGCCTTCCGCAGGACGGTGCACCCGCCTGTCTACGGGCCCTGCAGCTGGTGGTGACGGACCGGGACGCACCGGGTTCGCTGATCCCCGTACCGCCGGAGACGGCATCGTTCGCCGCACTCGGACCCATCGAGGAGGCGATCGTCCAGCAGCGCCGCCACCTGCGCGCGGTCCGCGCCAGCCTCGCCGCGTTCGAAGGGCTCTACGCGGAAGTGCACCGGCCCGAACAGCCCGTACTCACCCGTCTCGCCGGAAGAGCCGTCATCAGCAAGGCACTTGACGCGGCCGTGGGCAGCTGCCGGAAGGAGCTGCTCACCGCACAGCCCGGCGGCGGCCGCCCCTCGCACGTCCTCGGCGAGGCGCTCCCCCGCGATCTGCGGATGCTGCGGCGCGGCGTGCGGCAGCGGACGATCTACCAGCACACCGTCCGCTCGCACCGGGCGACGCTCTCCTACATCGAGCAGGTGACCTCGGCCGGAGCCGAGGTACGGACAGTCGCCGAAGTCGTCGACCGGGTCATCGTCTGCGACCGGGAAATCGCGTTCGTGCCCGTCCCCGACGAGCCGCACACGGCGCTGCGGGTCCAGCACCCGGCCCTGGTCAGCCTGGTGGTCCGGAACTTCGACAACGCCTGGTCCCGTTCCGTCCCGATCCGCCCCGACGGCGCGCCGCTGCGCTCCTCCGTCATCATGTCCGACCTCCAGCGCACCATTCTGCTGGCGGTCGTGGGCGGCGAGACGGACGCGTCGATCGCCCGCCGGCTCGGGATGAGCCGCCGCAGCGTCGCCGAACACATGCGGAAGGTCTCGGAACAACTGGGCAGCAGCAGCCGCGCCCAACTCGGCTATCTCCTCGCTACGTCGGGGCTGCTCGACCCCTGAGCGAAGCGGTGCGGACGCACCACGGGGGCGCCCCGGCCGCAACCGGAACGCCCCCGCAGGCACGTACGCACGAGGTGATCAGGCGAGACCGGGACCGCGCACCGGAATGCTGGTGAACGTCGGCACCGGGGCGGGCTCGGTGAAGAAGTCGTTGCCCTTGTCGTCGACGACGATGAACGCCGGGAAGTCCTCGACCTCGATCTTCCAGACCGCCTCCATGCCGAGCTCCTCGTACTCGACGACCTCGACCTTCTTGATGCAGTCCTGGGCGAGGCGCGCCGCCGGCCCGCCGATCGAGCCGAGGTAGAAGCCGCCGTGCGTGTCGCACGCGTCGGTGACCTGCTGGGACCGGTTGCCCTTGGCGAGCATCACCTTGGAGCCGCCCGCCGCCTGGAACTGCGCGACATAGCTGTCCATGCGGCCGGCCGTCGTCGGGCCGAAGGAACCGGAGGCGTATCCCTCGGGCGTCTTCGCCGGGCCCGCGTAGTAGACCGGGTGGTCCTTCAGGTACTGCGGCATCTCCTCGCCCGCGTCCAGCCGCTCCTTGATCTTGGCGTGCGCGATGTCGCGCGCCACGACCAGCGGACCGGTCAGCGAGAGCCGGGTCTTGACCGGGTACTTGGTCAGCTCGGCGAGGATGTCGTCCATCGGCCGGTTCAGGTCGATCTCGACGACGTCACCCGCCTCGTCGAGGTGCTGGTCCGTGGTGTCCGGCAGGAAGCGCGCCGGGTCCTTCTCCAGCTGCTCCAGGAAGACACCCTCGGCGGTGATCTTCGCGGTGGCCTGGCGGTCCGCCGAGCAGGACACGGCGATCGCGACGGGCAGCGAGGCACCGTGCCGCGGCAGGCGCACCACGCGCACGTCGTGGCAGAAGTACTTGCCACCGAACTGCGCACCGATCCCGATCTTCTGCGTCAGCTCGAAGACCTTCTCCTCCAGCTCCTTGTCGCGGAAGCCGTGACCGGTCGGGGAGCCCTCGGCGGGCAGCTCGTCCAGGTAGTGCGCGGAGGCGTACTTCGCGGTCTTCAGCGCGAACTCGGCCGACGTACCGCCGACGACGATCGCCAGGTGGTACGGCGGGCAGGCCGCGGTCCCCAGCGAACGGATCTTCTCCTCCAGGAACTTCATCATGGAGGTCTCGTTCAGGACGGCCTTCGTCTCCTGGAAGAGGAACGACTTGTTGGCCGAGCCGCCGCCCTTTGCCATGAAGAGGAACTTGTACGCGCCGCCGTCGGTGGCGTACAGCTCGATCTGGGCCGGGAGGTTCGAGCCGGTGTTCTTCTCGTCCCACATGGTCAGCGGGGCCATCTGCGAGTAGCGCAGGTTGAGCTTGGTGTACGCGTCGAAGATGCCGTGCGACAGGGCCTCCTCGTCACCACCCGAAGTCAGCACGTTCTGCCCGCGCTTGCCCATGACGATCGCGGTGCCGGTGTCCTGGCACATGGGGAGGACACCCGCGGCGGCGATGTTCGCGTTCTTCAGCAGGTCGAGGGCGACGAACTTGTCGTTGGACGACGCCTCGGGGTCGTCGACGATCCGCCGCAGCTGCGCCAGGTGTGCGGGGCGCAGATAGTGCGAGATGTCGTGCATCGCCTCGGCGGCCAGGGTGCGCAGCGCCTCCGGGTCGACCTTGAGGAACGTACGGCCGTCGGCCTCGAAGGTCGAGACGCCCTCGGCGGTCACCAGCCGGTACGGCGTGGTGTCCTCTCCCAGCGGGAGTAGATCGGAGTACGCAAACTCTGGCATTACGGCCATTCCTCACTCGGCGACAGCGGCTGACCACCCTTGGGCAGCGCACCCACCAGGGTAGAACGCCGCAAGCGGGTCGAACCTGTGAGGTAAGGCTCAGTTCCAGCCCCGCATGCGCCGCTCGCCCGCTCCGATCGACCCGGAGTGGCCCTAGTCGCGATCTATCGCGTTTGGGTACGCTGGGTCGGTGGACCTCGAAAAGCACCCTCAGCAGCCCGCAGCCCCGGCGCCGCCCGCGCCCGCCGGCATCCGCGCCTCCGACGCAGACCGCGACCGGATCGCGGACATCCTGCGGGAGGCCATGGCCGAGGGCCGGCTGACCGTCGAGGAGCACGCCGAGCGGGTCGACGCCGTCTACCGCGCCAAGACCGTCGGCGAACTCGAACCGCTGGTGCAGGACCTGCCGACTCCCGGCGGTTCCGCGCGGCCGTCGTCCGCCACGCCGTACGCGTACGGCCCCGAGGCCCCCGCGGGCCCGGCCGACAATCTGGTGGCGGTCTTCAGCAGCTCCACCCGCAAGGGCCGTTGGCGGGTCGGTGGCCGTACGAACGCCTTCGCGCTCTTCGGCAGCGTGGAGATCGATCTGACCGAGGCGCTTTTCAGCCAGAGACTCACCGTCATCAACGCGACCTCCATCTTCGGCAGCGTCGAGATCAAGGTTCCGGAGAACATCTCGCTGCGCGGCAGCGGAACGGGGGTCTTCGGCAATTTCGAAGTCGTCACACTGGAATCCGCGGACCCGGAAGCCCCGGTGATCGTTGTCAACGGCTATTCCGTCTTCGGAAACGTCGAGGCAAAGCCGAAGCGCGGGAAACTCATTACGGATCTCCACAACCAGCTGCGCAAACACCTCGGCCGCTGAACCCGCACCGGTCCGCACCGCCCTGGATCAGGCCATATTTCCGATCGACCGCAATTCCGTCACCCGGAAGTCCGTGCCACCCAGTGCTTAGGCGCGCGCACAGCGGGTAGGGAGTGCTGCATCGTCTCTCGCTCGCGAAGCCGTCGTCAGGAGTAGACCGTGCTGCAACTGCCGCATCAGCCCCTGCAGGTCGCCGCCGTTCCCACCCAGCGCACTCCTGCTCGGGAGGACCAGGCCGGCCCCTGGCACTCGGAGGCGGTGTGCCGCCGGGACGAAGCCGGGCTGTTCTTCGCCCCGTCGAAGGAGCCGACTGCTGCCCGACTGTCCCGCGAGGAGTCCGCGAAGCGGGTCTGCGCGCGCTGTCCGGTGATGGTCGAATGCCGGGAACACGCCTTGATGCAGCCCGAACCGTACGGGGTGTGGGGCGGTCTCACCGCTGCCGAGCGCCGTGTGGTGCTCGCCCGCCGCAGACGGCGCGAGATGGAGCTCAAGGCGGCCGCCTCGGCCGACCGCATCGCCGCAGCCGGCTGACGGGCCCGCACTGCGCTTCTGGACCGACGGCCGGCCCGACGACCCCGCACCGACGCGAAGAGGCGCCCCCACCGCACATGGGGGGCGCCTCTTCGCGTTCCGACGCGTACCGCGCGCCGCCTGCCTCGCGCGCTCTACTGCGCGCGGTCGAAGTCGATCGCGCTGTAGGCGCGCAGCTTCGACAGCCGGTGGGTCGAGTCGATCTTGCGGATCGTGCCGGACTTGGACCGCATCACGATCGACTCGGTGGTCGCCGTCTCGCTGCGGTACCGCACACCGCGCATCAGCTCACCGTCCGTGATGCCGGTCGCGACGAAGAACACGTTGTCGCCGCTGACCAGGTCGTCCGTGGACAGCACCCGGTCGAGGTCGTGCCCGGCGTCCAGCGCGCGCTGCCGCTCCGCCTCGTCCTTCGGCCAGAGCTTGCCCTGGATGACACCGCCGAGGCACTTTATGGCGCAGGCCGAGATGATGCCCTCGGGGGTGCCGCCGATGCCCATCAGCAGGTCGACGCCGGTGCCCTCACGGGCGGCCATGATCGAGCCGGCGACATCGCCGTCGGTGATGAACTTGATCCGGGCGCCGGTCTCCCGGATCTCCTTGACGATGCCCTCGTGGCGCGGGCGGTCCAGGATGACGACGGTGACGTCCTCGGGGGCGGAGTTCTTTGCCTTTGCGACCCGGCGGATGTTCACCGACACCGGGGCGTTGATGTCCACGAAGTCGGCGGCCTCGGGGCCGGTGACCAGCTTGTCCATGTAGAAGACCGCGGACGGGTCGAACATGGTGCCGCGGTCGGCGGCGGCCAGCACGGCGATCGCGTTCGGCATGCCCTTGGCGTTCAGGGTCGTGCCGTCGATCGGGTCCACAGCGATGTCGACCTCGGCGCCGGTGCCGTCACCGACCCGCTCGCCGTTGAAGAGCATGGGCGCTTCGTCCTTCTCGCCCTCACCGATGACGACGACGCCGTTCATCGAGACGGTGGAGACGAGGGCCCGCATGGCCTTCACAGCCGCGCCGTCGGCGCCGATCTTGTCGCCGCGGCCCACCCAGCGCCCGGCGGCCATGGCGGCGGCCTCGGTGACCCGGACCAGCTCCAGCGCCAGGTTGCGGTCGGGGGCCTCCGGGGAGACCTCTAGTTGTGACGGTAGGTGATGCTCGGACATCGGAACGCACCTTTCTGTACGGCGACGACCGGAAGAGGGTGCTGTGACTCTATCGCCAGGTCGACAAAATGAGCAGACCGGGTCACGTATGAGCGGCCGCGCTGGCCGGTTGTCGTATTCGACCTCCCCTCGGTGGGGCCCGTCGGACGCAATGCGAACATGGACCCGTGGCAAGCAAGCGAGGCAAGCAGACGGTGCGGGACATGTTCCTGTCGATGGCGGTGATCTCCGCCGTCGCCGGGGGTGTCTACATTTTCGTACCGCACGACGACAAGGCCAACCCGGTGCAGCCGGTCGACTACCGGGTGGAGCTCCTGACGGCGCGGCGTGCGGCGCCGTATCCGGTGGCCGCTCCGGCCGGTCTGTCCAAGGACTGGAAGCCCACCTCGGTCAGTTTCGAGCGCCAGTCGGGCAACGGCTGGCACCTGGGCTTCCTCGATCCTGACGGCAAGTACGTCGCGGTGGAGCAGTCCACGTCCCCGGCGAAGAAGTACGTGTCCGAGGTCAGCCAGGACGCGAAGAACACCGGGCGCACGCAGCAGGTCGCGGGCGAGACGTGGCAGCACTGGGAGGGCCCGAAGTACGACGCGCTGGTGCGTCACGACGACGGCGTGACCACGGTCGTCACGGGCTCGGCGTCGCCGCAGCGGCTGGCGGAGATGGCCGCCGCACTCAAGACGTCCTGAGCCGGGCATACGGCATACGGGGAAGGGCCCTGGAGCACCGAGTGCTCCGGGGCCCTTCCCCGTGCGGCCGGACGGGTCAGACGGTCTCGATGACCTCGTCGTAGGCGAGACGCGGCAGACGCGGGAACCAGGCGTCCTCGCCCGGCTTGCCGATGTTGACGACCATCAGCACGCTGTGGTCGCCGTCGAGGAACTCCTTCTCGATGCCCGCGGCGTCGAAGCCGGTCATCGGGCCGGCGGCCAGACCGGCGGCGCGGACGCCGATGATGAAGTACGCGGCCTGCAGGGCGGCGTTCAGCGTGGCGGACGTCTCACGGACCGGACGCTCGGAGAAGAACGCGTCCTTGGCCTGCGGGAAGACCGGGAACAGGGCCGGGAGCTCCTCGTGGAACTCGTTGTCGGCGGCGAGGATCGCGACCAGCGGGGCGGTGGAGGTCTTCGGCTGGTTGCCCTCCGCCATGTGGCTCACGAGGCGCGCACGGGCGTCGTCGGAGCGGACCAGGACGATGCGCAGCGGCGACTGGTTGAAGGCGGTGGGGCCGAACTTGACCAGGTCGTATATCGCCTGGACCTGCTCCTCTGAGACCGGCTCGTCGGTGAAGGTGTTGGCGGTGTGGGCCTCGCGGAAGAGGAGGTCCTGGGCGGCGGGGTCAAGAGCGAGGGACATCTTGCGGAAATACCTTCCGGACGAATGCGGATCAAGCGACGCAGTGACCGTAACCGAGAGGTAGGTTAACTTTCAACTAAAGCCTGGCCTGGGTGATCCACCCCACAAGCGTGTGCGTGGACGGCGCGCCCCTAGGAGGTCACCCGGCGTCGTCCTGCTGGTCCTTCCCGGGCTGGGCGAGGGCCTCGTCCAGGCGGGCCCGGGCCCCCTCCAGCCAGCGCCGGCAGACCTTGGCCAGTTCCTCGCCCCGCTCCCACAGCGCGAGGGACTCCTCCAGCGTCGTGCCGCCCGCCTCCAGGCGCCGCACGACTTCGATCAGCTCGTCGCGCGCCTGCTCATAGCCGAGCGTGTCCGTGGCGGCAGCTGCCGTTGTCGCGTCGTCCGTCATGTGATCCACCCTATGTGTGAGCTACGACAGCCAGGCCCGAACCGCGTCCGCGGCTGCGCCCGGTCCGGGCGGAGGGAAGAGGGGCCGCCGTACCGGCTTACTCGGCCACCCGCACGGTGAACTCGCCCTCCGACACCCGCGCCCGCAGCTCGTCGCCCGGCGCCCCGGCGTCCGCGGGAGAGCGGACCACATGACCGTCCGGCCGCTGCAGCACCGCGTAACCGCGCTCCAGCGTCGCCGCGGGCGACAGCGCGACGACCCGCGCCCGGGTGTGGGCCAGCTCCGAGTCCGCCCGGTCCAGCAGATGCCCCAGCACCCGGCGGCTGCGCCCGACCAGCGCGTCGACCTCAGCCGCGCGCTCGTCCACCATCCGCAGCGGCTGCTGCATGGAGGGCCGGCCCAGCGCGTGCGCCAGTCCCCGCTCCTCCCGGTCGAGCAGCCCCCGTACGGTCCGCAGAGCCCGGTCGCGCAGCTGCTGCACCCGGTCCAGCTCCTCGCCCACGTCCGGCACGACCTTCTTCGCCGCGTCCGTGGGCGTGGACGCCCGCAGATCGGCGACCAGATCGAGCAGCGGGGAGTCCGGCTCGTGTCCGATCGCGGACACCACCGGCGTACGGCACTGGGCGACCGTACGGATCAGCTGCTCGTCCGAGAACGGCAGCAGGTCCTCCACGCTGCCGCCGCCGCGCGCCACGATGATCACGTCGACATCCGGCAGGTCGTCCAGCTCCTTCACCGCCTGGACCACCTGGTTCACCGCGTGCACACCCTGCACCGCCGTATTGCGCACCTCGAAGCGCACCGCGGGCCAGCGCCGCCGCGCGTTCTCCAGCACATCGCGCTCGGCGGCCGACGCCCGCCCGCAGACCAGGCCGATCAGCTGCGGCAGGAACGGCAGCGGCTTCTTCCGGTCCAGGGCGAAAAGTCCCTCGCCGGCCAGGGACTTCTTCAGCAGCTCCAGCCGGACCAGTAGCTCACCGATGCCGACCGGCCGTATCTCCGTGGCCCGCAGGGACAGCTGGCCGCGGGGCGCGTACCACTCGGGCTTGGCGAGGACGACGACGCGGGCGCCCTCCGTCACCACATCCGCGATCCGGTCGAAGACCTGCCGGAAGCAGGTCACGCTCACCGAGATGTCGTGCGACGGGTCGCGCAGCGTCAGGAACACCACCCCGGCGCCCGGCCGCCGCGACAGCTGGGTGATCTGCCCCTCGACCCAGACGGCCCCGAGCCGGTCGATCCATCCGCCGATGAGCCGTGACACCTCGCCGACGGGCAGCGGGGCTTCCGCGGACGTATTGAGAGCCATGCGAGCGAGCGTATCCGCCACCACGGACAACAAGGCAGCCCTACACAGCCGGGCTCCGCCCCCACTGCATCGCCAGCACCACCAGCCCCACCCCCAGCCAGCAGACCCCCACCACCTGCGCGCTCGCCGTCGCGCCGAGGATCACCGCGATCAGCACACCCGCACCCACCACCGGCACCAGCACATGCCGCCACCAGCTCGGCGGCCCGTCCATCCGGCGTACGGCGAACCAGCCGACCACCGACGCGTGCAGCAGCACGAAGGCCGTCAGCGCACCGATGTCGACCACCGACACCAGATGGTCGAGGCCGTCGTCGCGACGGGCCGCCCAGACCGCCGCCACCAGCGTCACGGCCGCGGCGATCAGGATCGCGACCCGCGGCACTCCGGACCGCGGGTCGACCCGGGCCAGCAGCGAGGGCAGCCGCTGCCCCCTGGCCATGGCGAAGAGCAGCCGCCCTGCCGCCGCCTGCCCGGCCAGCGCCGCGAACGCCGCCCCGATCGCCTTGCTCACCGCCACCAGGTCGTGCAGCCACGTGCCGACCGCGAAGTCGACCGTGTCGTAGAACGCCGACCCCTGCCTGGCCGGCTCGGCGGCCAGTTCCGCCGAGGTCATCGGCTCCAGCAGCGCCGCGAGATAGCCCTGCGCCACGAACAGCACCCCCGCGAGGGCCAGACAGAACAGCACCGCCCGCGCCACCTTCTCCGAGCCGCCGGTGACCTCCTCCGCGAACGAGGCGATGGCGTCGAAGCCCAGATACGAGAGCACGGCCACCGATACCGCACCCAGGACCGCCTGCACGGAGAAGCCGGAGTCACCGGTGAACGGCGTCCACCAGCCGCGCTGCGCCCCGTCCCGTACGAGAACCACCACCGCCGACACCAGGAAGACCAGCAGCACCACGATCTCCATCGCGAGCACCGCGAAGCCGACCCGCGCGGCAGCCCGTACGCCCCAGAGGTTGAGCAGCGTGGTGATGACCACCGCCAGCGCCGTCCACACCCACCGCGACACCTCCGGGACCAGCGAGTTCATCGCGATCCCGGAGAAGAGATAGGCGACCGCCGGAATCAGCAGGTAATCGAGCATCGCCATCCACCCGGCGATGAACCCGGGCCCTTCCCCGAGCCCTTTGCGTGCGTACGTGAAGACCGAACCGGCCAGCGGGGCGACGCGCACCATCTGCGCGTAACTGAACGCGGTGAAGCCCATGACGACGGTCGCCGCGATGTACACCAGCGCGACCGCGCCGTCCGATTTCGCATCGAGCGTGCCGAAGATGCCGACGGGTGCCATGGGGGCGATGAACAGCAGTCCGTAGACGACCAGGTCCCGGAACCCGAGTGTGCGCCGCAAGGCCGCCCGGGCCGCCGTACTGCTGCCCGCCATGAACCCTCCGTCGATCGCAAGGACACCGTCGCGTACGTGCATACGTGGCATTACAGGGCGTACACGTGGCGAACGTCGCGTACGGCTCAGTCTCCCGACACGGCCGAACCCGCGCCTGTTCGGTACGGCCTTACGATGGGACGCATGACTGCTTCGCCCAGCCCGTCACCGGCCGCCGCCCCGAGTGCGGGCACCGCGCGCCGCAGTGACACCCGCCGTGTCCTGCTCGCCGCGCCCCGTGGCTACTGCGCGGGCGTGGACCGTGCCGTGATCGCCGTCGAGAAGGCCCTGGAGCAGTACGGGGCCCCGATCTACGTCCGCCACGAGATCGTGCACAACAAATACGTCGTGCAGACCCTGGAGAAGAAGGGCGCGATCTTCGTCGACGTCACGGCGGAGGTGCCCGAGGGCTCCATCGTGATGTTCTCCGCGCACGGCGTGGCGCCGACCGTGCACGCCGAGGCCGCCGAGCGCAGGCTCGCCACGATCGACGCGACGTGCCCGCTGGTGACCAAGGTCCACAAGGAGGCCGTCCGGTTCGCCAGGGAGGACTACGACATCCTCCTGATCGGCCACGAGGGCCACGAGGAAGTCATCGGCACGAGCGGTGAGGCCCCCGACCACATCACGCTGGTCGACGGCCCCGAGGACGTCGCCCATGTCTCCGTGCGCGACGAGTCGAAGGTCGTCTGGCTCTCCCAGACCACGCTCTCGGTCGACGAGACGATGGAGACGGTGGACGCGCTGAAGGAGAAGTTCCCGCAGCTGGTCTCGCCGCCCAGCGACGACATCTGCTACGCCACGCAGAACCGGCAGATCGCGGTGAAGAAGCTCGCCGAGGACGCCGAACTGGTCATCGTCGTCGGCTCCAAGAACTCCTCGAACTCGATCCGCATGGTCGAGGTCGCCCTCGACGCGGGGGCCCCGGCGGCGCACCTGGTGGACTTCGCGAGCGAGATCGACGAGAGCTGGCTGGAAGGTGTCACCACGGTCGGCCTCACCTCCGGCGCCTCGGTCCCCGACGTGCTCGTGGACGGCGTACTGGAGTGGCTGGCCGAGCGCGGCTACGGCGACGTGGAGACGGTGAAGACGGCCGACGAGTCGATCACCTTCTCGCTGCCCAAGGAGCTCCGCCGGGACCTGCGCGCAGAGGCGGCGGCACTCACCGCCGAGTGATGCGCACCGGCCACTCCCCCGGGGGAGTGGCCGGTGCTCCGGGAAGGGGGGCGGGGTGCGGCGTCAGCCCGTACGGTGGATCACATGCAGATCTTCGGCGTGGACATCGGCGGATCCGGGATCAAGGGCGCTCCCGTGGACCTGGACCGCGGAGAACTGGCGCAGGAGCGCCACAAAGTACTGACACCGCATCCGGCCACGCCCAAGGACGTGGCCGACTCCGTGGCCGAGGTGGTCCGCCACTTCGACTGGTCGGGCCCGGTCGGCGTCACCTTCCCGGGCGTCGTCACCGGCGGTGTCACCCGCACCGCGGCCAATGTCGACAAGGGCTGGATCGACCACGACGCCCGGACGCTGCTCGGCGAGAAGCTGGGCCTTCCGGTGACCGTCCTCAATGACGCCGACGCGGCCGGAATCGCCGAAATGACCTTCGGCGCGGGGCGCGGCCGCAAGGGGACCGTGATCATGCTGACGCTCGGTACGGGGATCGGCAGCGCCGTCTTCATCGACGGGCAGCTCGTCCCCAACACCGAGCTCGGCCATCTGGAGCTGGACGGCCACGAAGCGGAGAAGCACGCCTCCACGAAGGTCAAGGAGGACGAGGAGCTGAGCTGGCACCACTGGGCGCACCGGGTGCAGAAGTACCTGGCCCATCTGGAGATGCTGTTCACGCCCGAGCTCTTCATCATCGGCGGCGGAGTCAGCCGCAAGGCCGACAAGTTCCTGCCGCTGATCGAGCACGTACGGGCCGAGATGGTGCCGGCGGAGCTGCAGAACAACGCGGGCATCGTGGGCGCGGCAATGGCGGCGGCAGGCAGATAGCTCTTCCTGCCCTCGGCCTCAGGGCTTGTCCTTCGCCCGAGGGCGCCGGGGAGGCCGGGCGGGGCGGGTCGGCCGCGCCGCCTGCGCGGCCAGCCGCATCCGCCGCCGGCGCTGCCGCATCAGCCGGACCTTGCGCACGGTGGCGATGAGCCCGGCGATGAGCGTGCCGCCGTACAGCCAGCCGGCATGGACAGCGAGCGCCGTGACCACCGCCATCGTCTGCCCGCCGAAGTTGCCCGTGCCGCCGGCGATCGGAATCACACCGACGGCGAACGCGATCGGCACACTGATCGGTGCGGTCACCAGGTCCGCGGGCCGCACCCAGAGCGCGGTCAGCGCGCTGACCGGCAGGAACAGCACCCCGTACAGGACCGACGAACCATCGAACAGCAGCCAGTCGAGGCAGGCCAGCGCGAACATGACGGCGGCGGCGAACAGTCCCGCACCGATGCCGGTCAGCCGTGGATTGGGCAGCCTGCGCAGGACGGGCGGCACTCGTCGTGCCCGCGCGCCGGGCGTGCTCACCACCCGGTAGACGGTGGCGGCCTCGTCGATGGTGCCCTGCGGGGACTGCTCTGACGACTGCCGGCGCTGAGGGGGGCGTGTTCTGGGCTGCTCCACCGGGACAACGTAGGTCGGGAGGTGGGAGGGAGGAGGCGTTGGACACGCCCTTTGGATGACCTTGGCGAAGAGTTCGATGCCACATGGTCGAACGGGAACCGCACCGACCCCCGTCCGGACGCGTGACTACCCGCTTGCCCCCGCCCGTAAACTGGAGAATCGGCCCACCCGTCCTTACTCCAGGAAGTCGCCAACGTGTCGCTCACGATCGGGACGGTGAGCCTTAGGCGCAAACTTGAGCTACTGAACCGCTTCCAACCTCACGAGTGGTTGTGGCTGGTAGCCCCGGCGACGGGCAGGAAGAAGGCTCCTGGTAGACGGGTTCACGGCCAAGAACACCAGTCCGCCAGGAGCTTTTCGAATGTGGTGACGCCGGGACAAAACCGGAGCGTGCAGATCGGCCGGGGCAACTTCGGCCCTGAGGACTTCGAGCGGATCGAGCAAGCTCTCAAGAGCTGAGCATGCACGGCGATGCGGTGCTCTCCCAGCGGGAGGGGCAGTCAGAGGTTGGCACGCGCTTCGGCCAGCTTCACGTCCGCCGCCCGCATCTCCCCGCATGCCTGCGGGTGCCTCTGATCCATCTCCTCAAGCCGTACCGGGAACTTGGACAGAGCCGTGGTCGCCTCCAGGTCCAGTTCGGCGTCGAACTCGTACGGCTTTTGCGAACCGATCGGCGCCGGTCGCGGCGACGACTTCACATGCGCCATTGCCGCGATCTTTCCATCGACCCCGCCGAAGTAGATCCACAGCCGGTCGCCGTCCCTCATCCGCTTCAGTGACTTCCCGAGCCACCACTCGGTCGGACCGGAGTCTTCGCGCGCCAGCCTCGCGACCCGCGCTGGGGTGGAGGGGCCGTTCTCGATCGTGTCGCGCTCCGGGTCCAGGCAGTACAGCCAGTCCCGAGGGCCGACGACCTGGTAGACAGCGCGTCCGCCTCGGTTCGGAATCTTTTCCAGCACCTCCTGCTCGGTCAGTGCCCGCAGCAGTGCGCGGGCCCGCTTGTCATCGATCTCCCAGCCGTAGCTGTTCAGGGTGGCGACGACGCGGGCCGCGTCCCACTCTCCGTTCTCGCCGGTCACCCGGCTCTCCAGCATCTCCACCTGGGTCAGCCGGGTCTGACTGCGTGGCCGGCCGTGCCGTTCCAGCAGGTCGTACAGCTTTGCCGCGCCCATCCTCGCGGCGATGCCGAGGGCGCTCCGGTCCACGGCGCCGCTTTCGTCGACCGCCACGATGGCCCTCTCCCGCCAATCCTCCAGACCCTTCAGCAGTCTGGTCACAGCTTCGATGTCCCGCCACAGGTCATGAGGCGCGGCCTGCTCCGACAGCAGCACCTTGTCTTGCAGTGCGGCGCGCACCACTCGGGCGAGCTGGTCGGAGGAGATCACGACGCTCTCCTGGCTTCCGTCGTCGCCGAAATTAAAGTCAACCCGCGTCGCCATTGCGACTCCTCTTCTCTGGATTGGAGAGGAGCTTACATCCTGCTTCTGTCGGCACGCCACCGCTCGGACGGCACTGGGCAGTTGGGCATCCCGAAGCGACCGGTCAGGTCGCGGGCGCGGCCCGGCGTGAGGCCACCGAGGATCCTGGCCGCCCGCGATCTGACCCTGGCCGAGGCCGGTACCTGACCGCTGCCCGCTAGCGCGGAATCGTCGACGCACTCGCCGCCGCCGCGGGACTGAAGTGCTGGGCGGGCAAGGCGTACCAAGACGCCGGACGGCACATCCGAGTTCCCTTCCGGGGCCGTCGGCTCAAGCGCTGGAAGCGACGACGCAACAACAGCCACGCCAAGATCCGGGGCGTCGGCGAGCAGGCCATGGCGTCTTGAAGGGCTGGCGCCTCCTGCGGAAGCTCCGCTGCGGCACCGACCGGAGCACCGACTTCGTGAAGGCCGTCCTCGTCCTTCACTACGCCTCATCGTGAGGTTGGCTTCCAGCTCGGCCGTGTCCAGGTAGGCCATGGCCTGGGAGAGTAGGGCCGACCTCGAAGAGGGTGCCGAGATCCTCGCGGAGTCCCCTATGCTCGCGAGCAGTTGGTGTGAACAGTTCATTTAGGGGGCGCGGAGCCGCATGGCCGACGAGATCAGGTACGAGTACAAGTCAGTGCGAACAGTTCGCGGCACCGACGGCTTGGTGATCTCGAAGATGCAGAAGGATGGCTGGGAGCTCGCGGAACAGGACCAGGGCAGGCTGCGCTCCACCCTCAAATTCCGCCGGCCGAAGAAGCCCCTGCCACGACTCCTGATCGGCACGGCGGTCGGCGGCCTTGTGGTCCTGGCCATCATCATCGGCGTAGCCGCGGCGCTCGAGGACGGAGGCGAGAAGAAAGATGAGTCGAACAAGCCGATGACGACCGCAGAACCCTCTGTCACGCCGACTCCGACCGCGGCGAAGCCAGCTGCCGCTGAGGTGATCACGCCTGAGAACAACCCGGAGTTCGCGGCGCTGCTGAAGACGGGGGACTCGTGCGACGACGCGAACCAGGACTTCGCGACCAAGCATGAGGGGCAGACGGTTGCATTCAACGGCTCGATCGTGCACATGGCGCCCTACCGTGACTACAAGACCCGCTATGACTTCCTCTTGGGCCCAGGCGACAAGGGACCGCAGACGACGGTTGGCCCGGGCTTCAAGTATGAGAACGTCAACATCGGGAACCTGAACCTGACCGGCAAGAAGATCCCTGCCACAGTCGGCGCAGGCGACAAGTTCCGCTTCGTCGCCGAGGTGGGTGAATTCAACGCGAACCAGTGCCTCTTCTTCCTCTACCCGGTCGCGACGGAAATCCGGTAGTGAAGATCGACGGCTGCGTCATCACAGACCAGCATCCCGGACCATTTTCTGATCAGGCCGTTTGTGGTTCGTGTGTCCACGTGCAGGGGCTGCTCGGACCGGCTTTTGGGACGCCCGAGGGGACGCGCAACCCAAGCAGTCACGATCCGTTCTCTGTGTGAAGGATCGCTGCCCTGGCTGCCCAGGCCAGGACGCTCTGTCCCCGCATGGACAGTCCGAGGCGGTTCCAGTGGAAGATCACGTGGTAGCTGAGCACCTGTCGCAACCCGCGGTCGAGCGTTCCGTCCTGGACGGCGTGGCCGAGTTTCTGCCCCGCGTCGCGGAAGGAGGCAGCCCACTCGGCGACGGGCTCCAGTGGTCCGCCGGGGCGCAGCAGGGCGTTGCTGTCGGCGATGAGCAGGGGCCGGATCTCCTGGGCGCGGGCGTCGAGGCTGTCCGCGGCGACATCGGTGATGGCCGAGCGGTGTTCTTCCGTGATGACGCGGTGCCAGACATCTCCTTGCTCGTACCACTCCAGCCCGGCGGCGCGCATCATGAGCGTGCAGAGAAGGACGGACAGCTCGCGAGGCCCCACGGCCAGGTCGCCGCGCTGCCGCAACTGCTGTGCCTCCCGGCTGTCGGTGATGAACAGGGCGTGCGCGGCCGTCATGCCGGCCGCCCCTCCGAAGGCCGTGGTCTCCGGCTCGTAGATGCCGGGCCACCATCGTTGGAGGTGTCCGTCGGCGACGAGGCGATCCAGGTGATCACCGACAGCCAACTTGGCTCCCGTCATGGGCCGTAGTCGCAGACGCCAGCAGGGGCGCTTGCGGGTGTACCACCAGCCGTCGATGGCGCCGGCTGCTTCAGCGCCTCGCAGGACAGGCAGCACGTATGTGGTGAAGGTGGCGTCGGCGTTCGCCCAGTCGGCGAAGTGGAGGTATGCCTGCCACCAGTTGGTGGTGGAGCGGCGGGCGAGGGCTTCTCTGCCGGCCTGGTCGTAGATCTTGACGGCGTCGGACAGAGCCACGGTGTCCATCCGGTACTGGTGAGCGACGTCGGCGATCGGCAGTCCGGTGAGGACAGCGAGGACAGCGAGGACCGCACCTTGGACCCGGCTCGGTTCCCTCTGGGTCAGTTGATCAGGAGACATGCGTCCCATCCGTTGATCGTGGCCTGCTGTGAGGCGTAGGTGGTGAGGGCGAGCGCGGTGCCGGCGTCGCCGTTGATCAGCCCGGTCGCGGAGAGGTTGCCGGGGTGAGCGTTCGCTGCGAGGGTGTCGCCGAGGCGCTTCGGGAGGGTCTGAAGGCGGGGATCGAGAGAGTCGGCGGCTGCTCGGGTAGCGGTCTGGTAGATGCCTGCCCAGCCGTGGCACAAGCCGGAGTCGGTGACGTGTGCGAGCTGTTCGGGGTCGGTCAGGGCGCGGTACAGGGCGTCCTCGTAGAACGCCTGGACGTCGGGGGCGCGCAGGGCGAGCCCGGCGAGTTGTCCGGCTCGTGCGATGCCCGTGGTTCCGTAGCACCAGCTTGGCCGGGTGGGAGCGTCGTGGTGCGGGCGCCCGAGGTCGAGGTCGCGGCGCGAGATGTGCTCGGGCCACCAGGGACCGGAGGGGCTGAGCTGGCACCAGGCGTCGAGGTGTTCGCAGATGCTCCAGATGGCTTCGCGGTGGCCGCTGACGGTGATGCCGCGGCGCATGGCCTGGGCCAGCAGGAGGAGCGGGCCGGTGATGCCGTGGGCGGCGCCGAAGTTGCCGTGGCCACCCGGGAAGTGGGGGGATTCACCGCGGGCCGGGTCATGGCGGACCCACCAGCCCGGCAGGCCGCGGCCCTCGGGGGCGAGGGGGCGGGTCAGGGCGACGAGGTACTTAAGGACTCGTTCCAGGGGCAGCCCTTCGGGGTCGGTCCGCAGGAGGTAGGCCCCGATGCCGGTGAGGCCGTAGAACAGGTCGTACTCGGCGAATGTGGGCAGGTCGCCCTTGCGGATGCGGGTAAGCGCGGCGTCCACGCGCCGGTGCGTCAGATCGGTGATGTGTTGGTGCAGCGTCTGGCGCGCCGGTTCGTACAGGTGCTGGAAGGACAGCGGGACGGTGGTGAGGATGAAGCCGAGGGCCGGAGCGCCGAGAAACAGGCCGGCAGTGTCGGCCGCGCTGATGTGCCCGGCCGCTGCGGCGGTGATCCACCGGTGGGCGGGGCGCCAGGAGCCGCCGTGACGGCTGGCCATCACGATGTGCAGCAGGCTAATTCCGGCGGCGCCGTCGGCGAGGGACTGCACCGCCCAAGGCTCGTCCGGGGGTGGAGGAGCGGGTTGTGCGAGTCGGGCGGTGTACTGCTCCAGGATCGCCGCGGTGGTGACGGCTGGCGCGGTCATCGTGTGACCATCCGGTGCTGGAGGGCCGCGGTTCGTACGAGCCGGATCGTGCTCTCCTCGGCGCGCGGGTCAACGCCCAGGGCCCGGACGTGGTGCTGGTGCAGGAGCGACCGGGCGACGTCGAGCGGATCACGCTGACCGGTCAAGGTCGTCCGGTAGGTGGCCACGGCGGCGGCGCGGGCCCGCCAGGCTTCGACGACCGCAGGGCCGCCGGGGAGGGCCGCGAGCGCAGAGGTGCCGTTCGGCGCGGCGAGTTCGAGCACCTGGGCACGCAGGTCCCGGTTCAGCCGCCCTGTGCCCTGGGAGAGGTTGCGCACCAACCACCCCTCGGCCGCCGCGGTGTTCGGCGCCAGGGGGGTGACGAGGTGCAGGGCGCTGGCTGCGGCGAGAGCCTGCGGGGCGAAGGCACCGGTGCGTTCGGTGAGCTGGATCTGCGCGAGGGCGGCGGCGGAGTCCGCTGCGAACACCTGGTGCGCGGCGTCCATGGCCGCCTCGCCGCCGAAGCGCCCGGTCTGCGGCTGGTAGGGAGCCAGGACGAGCCCGGCCACCAGACCGAGCCGGTGCAGACTGTCCGCCCAGGTACGGATGTGCTGGGCAGCGGACCCGTATGCGCCTGGCGGCAGGTGCAGCGTGAGGTCGAGGTGTTGGTCGGCGTCCGGACGAGCCATCTCCCGGTGCCGGGTGAACCACCAGGCCGGCGGCTGCTTGCCGAACGAGGCGAGGAGGCTGGGCAGGTGACGGCTCAGGATCTCGTCGTAGCGGCGCGGATGGGCGTGGAGCTGCGAGTGGAGAATGTCGCCGGCGCCCGGGAGGTGTCGCTCGGGGGTCGACGAAGTGGTGGTGCGCGGCCGGGGCACATCGGCGGTCTCCGGCTGCGATCGGCCCAGGGAGAGCCAGATCTCGTGTGCCCGCCCGATCCAGCCGTGGGCATCGCCGTCCGGGACCTCGCGCAGCTCCAGGCGCCGGGTGCTGTCCAGGTGCGCGCGCAGCACCCGGAGATGGACCGGGTGGGACAGGTTGAGGGGGAGGCGCTGGTCGTACTCGATCATGGCGACCTGCTTCGGAACCCGCAGCCGGTCCCGCCAGGCGGTGAAGGCGCTCTCCCACTCCTGTGTCGTGGCTTTACGGCCGGGCAGGTCGTCGGACATCAGCAGCCATCGGGCCTGCGTGAGGATGGCGCGGCGGTAGCGCACGCGCGGGAGGAACGGCAGTCGGGAGCCGGCGCCGAAATCGAACGGCTTGTACGCGGCGCACCGTCCGTTGGCCACTTCTGCGAGGAATCGGGCCAGTGGTGGGGTCTGCGTCCCGCCTTCCAGGGAGTGCAGGACCCGCACGTCGATGCGGCGGCCGGTGGAGAGCTGCACGAGGTGGAAACTGCGCGGGTCCGCGGTGATGGCCATGTCGGTGAGCTGGATCTTCGTCTCGTCCGCTTCCCGGTGGCCGGACAGTTCGATGACGTGCGGCAGCAGCTGCGGCGTACGGGTGACGTTCTCGTTGCGGTGCCGGCGCGGCGGGAACACGAGCTGCGCCGTGAGGACGCCCGGAGCTCCGTCGTACGTAGCGGCGAGCGCGTCCTGCTGGTCAGGCGGCAGGACGTGGGCGAACCGGCCGGCCATGCTGCTGCCGGGGCGAGGCGCTGCGGTGAGAAGGACGTCGAAGGAGCCGCGGGACAGAGCTGTGGTGCTGGGGGAGTGGACTTCGAAGGCTGTCTCCACACGGGGCACGAACAGCCGCGCATCGCTTCCGGCGGCCTTCTCCAGGGCGTCGACCATGTCGTCCGTCAGCCGGAGTTCGTCGCGGCCGTCCAGAAGGACTTGCTGCATCAGGGCGAGCAGCAGTTCGTCCCGGTCGGTGCGCAGCTTCGAGGCGGCGCCGCGTTCGGAGCCGACGTATCCGGCGGGCAGTCCCAGGCCGCTGTCGGCGACCAGATCCATCACCGGCACCATGGCGCCGACGCCGTACCGGGCCCGGAAGCGGCGGTGGTAGTCGCGCCAGTGCTGGTAGCCGTAGGGCTGCGGAGTGGTCCGGTACAGCACCGACACGGCTGCTTGCACTTCCGCGATCACGGCCTGTGGGAGCTGGGTCTCGCAGTCGAGGGCGGTGTCGATGAGCAGCGGTGTCGGGGTGACAGGGGTGAGGGCGCGCATCCGTGTAGCGAGGGCGCTCACGTTGGTGTCGGAGAGCGTCGGCTGGTGGGTGGACACGTCGTCTCGCAGTGCGTACAGAGCGCGGACCAGGTCCCGCACCTCCGGAATGGTGTCCGCCTGGTGCCGGTCCAGTTCGCGGCACAGGTGCTGGAAGGCATCCACGGTGGTCATGGGCGCCCACAGGCTGGTGATGAGGAACTGCTGCTCGACCAGGAACAGGAGGAGAGCGTCGATCTTCTCCTCGGTGGCCTGGGGGAAGCTGTCGCGCAGGTGGCCGTGAAGTTCGCCGTACAGGATGGGGGTGCGGGCCGCGTCCATGGCGGCGGCCACCGGGCGGGAGTTGCGGACGGATATCTCGACGGGGGCCAGGAGGACGGCGTGGCCGTCGGAGGGCGGGCCGGGCGCCACGAGCCGGTCGCCGCGCGTGTGAGCGGCGTTGTTGGCGACGAGCGGTAACCGCTCAAGCAGTGCGGGGGTGCGCTGGAGCCGTAGGACCATGTCGGTGACCCATTCGGCGTCCGGCCTGATCACCGCGCGGTGCTTGTCGCGCCATCGCGCGCTCGCCCGGGGCCCGACGGACACCGGGGCAGTGCCGGCGAACAGGCCGAGCGGGGTCGGGCGGTGCTGCCACCGCAGGAGGTAGGAGGCCGTCGACAGCGCTGTGCGGCGCACGTGACGGGGCTCGGCCTGCCGGCCGCGTACGACGGCTTCGATGGCGTCGGACAGGGCGGGGGTGGCAGCCTCCAGCGCGCGGCGGAAGTCCTCGCGCTGCCAGATGCGGTTCAGCCAGCCGCGGGTGACGGCCACGTCGTTCAGGTCGAGGGCGCGGGGGATGTCTGCCGGTCCGGGGCTGGTGGTGGCGCGCAGCATCGCAACGCCCTGCCACTGGTAGTCGGCGACTGCTCGGGAAACCATGAGGCCCTTCCGTCAGGCGGCGCGGGGGAGGAGAGGGAGAGAGGGGCCGGTGGGCCGGGCGCAGCGCTTCGCCCGGCCCACCGGCTAGGAACGGGCCTGGGATCAGGCCGGGTCCTCGGTGAAGGAGCCGCAGGCGGAGGCGCCGGTCGCGCAGGTGCTGCCGCAGCCGTCGCCCGTGGAGCACATGAGCTTGCCGTACGCGTGCTCGGCGATGACGACCTTCACGTCCAGGGGCGCGAAGTCGTCGTCCAGGCCGGCCAGCGGTGCGGGCGGGGCCAGAGTGGCGCTCGTCATGGTGTGCCTTCCTCTTGTTCGGATGGTGCGGGACTACCTGGCTCCCGGGGTTATGCCGAGGGCCAGGAGAGCGAGATCCGGCTGTGCACCTTGTCGATGACCCGGTCGGCCGGGATCCGGTCATCGGGGGTGCCCGCCGGATAGACCCGGATGACCGGGCTGGGGCCGCCGCGCCGGTTGGCCTCCCAATCGCGGAGAACGTCGGCGACCTTGTCGGCGAGTTGCTGCGCGTTCGGGCCGAGGGCGTGCACGCCGTACTCGATGTGCTTGTTGTCCTCGGTGCGGCGGGTGATGAGGTAGGCGAAGGTGTCGTCCTCGACGGCCGCGAGGGCGAACCGCTTGTTCACGGGGGCGACCAGGCCTGTGTCCAGGTCGTCGTCGACGGCCATCGTGCAGAAGCCCGGCAGACTGATCGCCATCGCCATCTGGAGGGTGTCGATGAGTTCCTGGAGACGAACAGTGATGCCGGTCCACAGCTCGTGGCGCGGTGTCGTGACCGCGTTGTCGAGCCGGTGCGGGTCGGCCGGCAGGCCGTCATCGAACTTGAGCCCGATCTCCGGGGTGCCGTTGACCAGAAGGAGTTCTTCCCGGTGGGCGGTCGAGCCCTGCATCGGGACGAAGCCGCAGATCCGTGCCGACTCGCTCTTCAGGTAGCTGCCGTGCTTGCCCGTGAGCTGGATGAAGGCGACCGACCGGGTCAAGCCCCGCATCCGCAGCGGCACCACGAGCCGGCCGCCCTGCCTGAGCTGCGCGATCCACGCCGGGGAGATGTCCCAGGCCCCGGCGGTCACCATCACGATGTCGACCTCACCGAGGTCCGGGATGGGTTCGGCGGCGTCGGCGGTGACGACGTGGACGCGGCCGTAGCCGTGCTCGTCCAAGAGGCGGCGCGCACGTCCGGTGACGACGGGGTCGATGTCGACGGTGACGACTTCACCGTCCTCGCCGACGAGCTCGGCGAGGTAGGCCGCGTTCAGCCCGCCCGAGCCGAGAAACCGACGGGTTCGCAGAATCTCGAAGGGGAAGCTGCGGGAACCCGAGGGGCATCTCGCCAATAATTGCCTCAGACGTGTGGGTTCGCTGCTGAATCACGAGCGTTTGGGAGCCACTGCTGCATTCGTCGCGGCCCGAGTGTGGCCGCCGATCACCGCGCGTATGAGCGTTCGCCGTGGCTCCGCCGGCGCTCCACCTGTGTCCTATGGATGGATGTGCGCTGTGCACCATCCGTCCGCGTCTCCGCAGGAGCACGATCGGCTACTGCGGGGGGCTATCAGGAATGACACTCCCACTGCGGGCCGCGCGACTGTGCTCATCGTGGCCAGTAGGTTGGCGGCATGGTCGCAGAAATCGTCGAGTACGAGCTGGCTGAGCCCTGGAAGGGCTTCCTCGCTGGTCGCGGGCGTCATCGCCTCATGGTGCGATAAGGAAACCGGCGGGGTCATGGAAGTCGGGTCTCGGCGCGGGGTGCTTCAGCGCCCAGTAGCTGAGTCGGCCCGTGTCGTCCTCGATCACTGTGGTCAGGGCCATTGCGCCCGCATGCGGCAGGTCGCGCAGGTCCGCCTGCACCTCCATCTCCAGCCGGTGCGCCGTACGCGTGACCCGGATCTGAGGGTGTCGGGCGGGGCGGGCTGGCGCCATTCCCGCATGGTATTCGTCGAAGGTGTAGAGCGCCCACTCCGTGGAGGGGGAGGCGTTCAACTCAAGGTAGGCGGGGCCGTCCGCAGTCCTTCGTGCGAACATCTCGAAGCACGTGTGTTTCCACAGCTCATCTGTGTGCCGTGGCTCCCGGGTGGGCGGGATGCGGAGGCGGGAGAGATCTCCCTCCAGCACGTACTGTAGGACGAGCGTGCCCGGACCGGTCTCCAGCAGATGCACGTCGAGCGCGCGCACGAGATCGGGCTCCTGGAGCACGAAAGGTTGCAGAGAGACGCTGCGCGGGAAGCGTGGGGACACCGCGTCACGCCCTTGAGGCTGGGGGATGCGACGGGTGCGGTGTCCGATCCGTCTCGGCGGAATCCAGGATCGCCGCGACGGTTTCGTGGCTCGGCAGGATCGAGCGCGCCTCCGCGACAGCGTCGGCCTGCCCCTCCGCCAGATCGATGAACCTGTCCCACTGCGCCGCCAGGGGTTCACGGCGCCCGCCGCACTCGATTCTTTCCGTGGCACCGTCCTCGACGGGAGAAGCAGTCGAGGCGTCGAAGGATTCGTGCGGCGGCCGTGCGTACACGGTGACGCACGGATTTAGGAGGTCCGCGACGATCGTCCTGTCGCGCTCGACGACCGTGAGCCGCCGGGTCCTGGTGTCCGATACGCGGCTCGCAGTCAAGCTCGCGTGGCGCGTACCCGGGAACCGCAGCTTGGTCGCCACCGTGTCCTCTCCTATCCGGCCCTCGCCGCTGTGGCGCTCGACCGCGGCGTACACGACCTTCGGGGTGTCCCCGCCGAACAGGCTGATCGCGAGGTCGAGATCGTGCACCAGGAGATCCCAGGAGACGCCGGCATGCATGCGAGGGGAGTAACTGGAGAGCCGCTGCGTGCGCACGCCCGTCGGGGATTCCATTCGCGCCAGGATCTCGCGGACGGCGGGGTTGAATCTCTCGATGAACCCGCACATCAGTGGGACTCCGCGGCGCAGCGCCGTGTCCACCATCTCCCTGCTGTCACTCAGGCTCGCGGACAGCGGCTTTTCCACGAGCAGCGGAATACCCGCTGCCAGCACGTCCAACGCGATGGTCAGGTGCTGAGCCGTTGAACAGGCGACGACCACGGCATCAACCTGCGAAAGGTCCTCGAGCTTCGGTATCCAGTCGGCGTCGAAACGCCGCGCCAGCCTACGCCCGGTATGTTCGGCGGGATCCACTACAGCCACCAAACTGCTGCGGTTGCTCTCGGAGATGACGCGTGCGTGGTGGCTTCCCATGGCGCCGGCCCCGACGAGGACGACGCGAGGAAGTGGATTTCCGCTCATGCGCGCAACGCACTCTGCATAGCGGAGACGATGCGATCCAGTTGTGGATCGGTCAGCCCAGGGTGCACCGGAAGGGAGAGGATCTCCGAGGTGATCCGTGCTGCCACAGGAGCCTCCGAGGCCATGACCTGGGGGTGCCCGCGGTAGCAGTTGTGATCGAACACCAGTCGTGGGTAGTAGATGCCCGTCGCTATTCCTTCTGCGGCCAGCACGGCTGCGAGTTCGTCACGCGTACACGCTGCGTCGTCGGTGAGGCGAACGGTGTACTGGTGCCACACGTGACGACGCCCTTCAAGGGTGTCAGGAATGATCAGCCCGGAAATTCCGGCGAGACCTTCCGACAGCCTGTCAGCGTTGTACTTCCGGCGCGTGGTGAACCCCTCCAGCCGACGGATCTGCGAGAGGCCCACCGCCGCATGCATGTCGGAGAGACGGTAGTTTCCTCCGACGCAGGAGTAGTCATAGCGGCTCTGCATTCCCTGGTTCCGGGACAGGCGCACGCGGTCGGCCACTCTGCTGTCGTCGGTCGTGACGACGCCCCCTTCACCGGCCGTCACGTTCTTGGTCGCGTATAGCGAAAAACAGCCGACCCCGAAGCTGCCGGCCGGCCGGCCGTCGAGAGTTGCCCCGATGGCCTGGGCAGAGTCCTCGACCACTGTCAGGCCGTGCACTGCCGCCAGCTTCTCGATCGCCACCATGTCCGCCATCTGGCCGTACAGGCTCACCGGCAGTAGAACCTTCGTCCGCTCGTTGACCTGGCCTTCGACGTGGGCGGGATCGATATTGAAGTCACCGGGCCGGATGTCGGCGAACCGGGCCGTGGCGCCACTGGCGATGATGGCGTTCAACGTGGCAGCGAACGTGAACGGTGACGTGATGACCTCGTCCCCCGGACGCAGGTCCAGAGCCTCCAGGCTAAGGGACAGCGCCGCCGTCCCGCTGTTCACGGCGACGGCGTGCTCGGTGCCGACGATCCTGGCCATGGCCGCTTCCAACCGCTCCACCATTGGGCCCTGGGTGAGGTGCCCCGACCGGAGGACCTCCATGACCAACGGCTCCGCTTCCCGCACATTGACAGAAACGAGCGGTATCAATGGAAGCCCCCTGAAATCGTGTGCGTGAGCAGTTCATGAGATCCAGAGCGGCAGGCCAGAATGGAGAACACCTCCGAAATCTTCCCCTTCGGGTCCGTGTAATCGAGAGGCCGGCCGTCCATGCCGGTGAATAATCCGCCCGCTTCCTCGATGATGGCGTGCGGCGCGACGCAGTCCCAGATCCGGTTGCGGCGGTGCAGAAATGCCCCGTACGTGCCACTGGCCACCATCATGCAGTCGAAAACGCTGTTGCTCATGCGAATGCCCCGGCACCGGGAGGCGAGACGGGCCAGGATGCGGCAGTCGAGTTCGATCTCCGACGGATAGATGTCCATGCCATAGGCGAGCAGGTGCTGCGCCGGATCGACATCGGGTGTGAGCTGTATGCGGGCGCCATTGCGGAAGGCCCCCTGTCCTGCCTCGGCGAGGTAGGTCTCCGACAGGGCGGGCAGCGCCACCCCGCCGGCGACAGGTTTCCCGTGCTCTAGAACGCCCACCATGACACCGAACAGCGGACTTCCCGCCGCAAAGTTGGACGTTCCGTCGATGGGGTCGATCACCCAGGTGACAGGTGACGTTCCTGAGACCGTTCCCGATTCCTCGTCGATGATGCTGTCATCAGGGAACCGTTCATGGATGCGACTCCTCAGCTGTTTTCCGATGACGAGGTCCGCCGGTGTCACCACTTGATTTGCATCTTCCCCCTTCATATGGAAAGGCAGGCCGCGCGGGAATTCCATCACACGCTTGCCGGCGTCGTGGAGAAGAGGTTCCAGGAAAGTCAGAAAAGCCACTTCGGAGCGCTCCCGGGGTCACACAGAATGAGCGGTCGTCTTCGCGTAGTGCTCCAGGATCGGCACCTCGGGAGCAATGAGGTCAGCGGGAATCCGATTCACCGGGAAAAGCTCTGCCGCCGCCACTTCCTGGGGATCCAGCCGGTAGTCCCAGTGCCGGGAAGTTGCCGTGTACACGGTGGTGACGTTGAACACCTGGTCGCCATTCGGATAACGGAAGTACTGATCGGGTCCGGAAAAGACATGCATCAGCGAGAGGTCGTCGAGCTCCAGCCCAGTCTCCTCCATGACTTCGCGACGAGCCGTCTCCTCAAGGGTTTCGCCGGGTTCCATGAACCCGCCTGGAAGTCCCCAGCCCCCGGTGTCCGCCCGTTCCAGGAGCAGGACTTGCCGGCGGGAGTCCACGACGATCACCGCGGCTCCGGGAAGAATGAGTGGGCGCGTCCCCACCAGTGCGCGCAATTCTCCGATGTAGCTCAACCTGAGTCCTTTGGCTGGTTGAATCATTTCGGCCTGCAGGGGCAAGAGTAGCGAGGCCCGGCGTTGTCGCCCAATGATTCGCCCAGCGCCGAATATTCCCTTTTCGCTCTCGTGTCGACGGGATTGGCGAGTACCTGCGCCCGCGGAAATCCTGCTTCAGGAGGCTTGACAAACCGTCAGGCGTTGCAATCACATGGGTATGCAATCCGAAACTCACCTTGGGAGCCGTGCTAGGTCTCGGGGATCTCGATCCATGAAGGAGTGCCGCTTTGACGGATGACCACCTCCAGGCATCGCATTCCGCGGAACCCATCGCCGAGCTGCACGTCGGTCCGAGCACACTCAAGCGCCTCGTCGCGGCGTGGCCCCGACGGGCCACCGTCCGCACCGACATGGCCGATTTCCTGGGAGATGAACTGGATGGTTCCGGCAAGACTGACTATCCGGTCAAGCTCGTGCCGTTCGCCGACCACCCGCGTTTCCTCGACGCGCCCGAGGAGTCGCGTGAACTGGTCAGCACACTGGCGTGGCAGGCATACAACGCCCGGGTGATCGCGGCCGAGGAGTACGTCGCGAATCCGACGTTCGAGATGCTCACCCACGGCGTTTTCCCTGGCGTGGAACGCTACGAGGCCAAGGAAGCGGTGCAGCAGGCACACATCGACGAGGTGTGGCACACCTACATGCATATGACGGCCATGCAGCGCACCAGGGAGGTTCGCCACCTCATAGCGGAACCGGACTACTCGCATCCGATCACGAACACCCGCCTGTTCCGGCTGACCGCGGAGCGGAGCGAGAAATGGGAACGGGACATACTGTTCCTGGTGTGGACGGTGGTCGGCGAACTGCACATCAACAATTTCCTCGAACTGCTCGCACACGACCGGACGATCCAGCCCATGCACTCGCTGGTGGCTCGCCTGCATGCGAGGGACGAGGCCGCGCACGGGCCCATCGTCGCGGAAGTCATGAAAGACATCTTCGTGCACCTCAACAAAGAACAGCGAGAGCTGTTCATTCGAACGATTCCGGATGCGATCGTCGCCCTCGGTGCCCAGGACTACGACATCTGGGCCGACATCATCGACTTCGTCGGGATCGGCGGCGCCGCCGACATCATCGCCGACACGCGCCGTCTGCCGGGCACGGACATGATGTTCACGGACTTCTCCACGGTGGCTCGCCTGGTCCGTGACCTGGAGATCGAGGACCGCGTCGAGTACGACTTCGCGCATCGTGACTGAGGCGCCTGCCGCGTTGCACACGCAAGAAAAAGGTGAGCTGCCGGAGCGACTCTGGTCCCGGAACTTCACCCTCCTTTTCGCGGCCCGGACGATATCCGTGCTCGGTGACCAGATGCTCCTCCCGACCGCGATCACCGTGGCTGTGCTGCAGGCCGGGTACGGTGTCACCGGCGTGGGGTACGCCCTCGCGGCCCATGGTGCGCCGCTGGCCCTCTTCGTCGTCCTTGGCGGTGTCCTCGTCGACCGATTTACGCCAATCCGGGTCATGGTCGCCGCGGACATCGCCCGACTGATCTTCCAGGGCGGCCTTGCAGCAGCCTTCACCGTCGGCACACCGGACCTCTGGCTGATCGTCACGCTGCTCGCACTGGGCGGTACCGCCACGGCAGCCTTCCAGCCCGGCTATGTGAGCGTCATCCCGCGCACGGCCCGTGACGTCCAGAAAGCCAACGGGGCGATCCGCGTCACGGAATCGCTCATGACGGTGCTGGGGCCCGCCGTCGCCGGAGTGCTCATCGCCGTCTCGTCCATCTCGCTGGTCTTGGTCCTCGACGCCGCGACGTTCGGGATCAGTTGCGCCTGCCTGCTCGCCATGCGGCTGCGCGTTTCCCGTTCGGTGCGGCAGTCCTCCGTGCGCAGCGACCTCGTCCAGGGGTGGCGCGAGTTCTCGTCGCACAGCTGGCTCTGGGGCGTCATCGTGATCTTCATGCTCTTCCAGGCGACCGTAAACGGTCCCTTCCTGACGCTCGGCCAGAGTCTCGTCACCCTTGAGTACGGAGAAGGCACTCTCGGCTTCGTGATGGCGATGTTCGGTGCCGGAAGTGCCGTCGGCGGGCTGGTCGCCGTGCGCCTGCGTCCGGCGCATCCGCTGCGGGCAGGCGCCCTCGCGCTGGCCGGTACCGTCCTTTGCCTGCTCGCGGTGGCGTTGCAGTTGTCGGTGCCGGTGATCGCCGTCAGTTACGTCGTGTGGGGCGCTGGTACGGCGTTCTGGCTGGTCATGTTCCACACGGCGGTTCAGACGAAGATCCCTCCCGACGTTCTCGGCAGGGTGCACGCCTACGACGTCGCGGGCTCGGTCGTCATGCGGCCGGCGGGCCAGATGACGGCCGGACCGGCCTCCGTATGGGTGGGTGTGACACCGGTGCTGTTCTTCTCCTCGACGATGGTCCTGGTCACGGTCGGACTGCTGCTCGCCGTCCCCGCGATCAGGAACCTGCGACGGGAGTGAGGAGCGCGCCAACCTGCTGTCGGTCCCGGACATAATCAGCCGTCCAGTACCGACAGCAGTTCGGCGCCGGAGTCGCCCAGCTCGTAGAGCACACGGGGACCTACCCGGTAGCGCCGTACGAGGCCGGCCGAGGAGAGTACGGAAAGGTGCTGTGAGACGGTGCTCGGGGCCAGCCCGACGGAGCCGGCCAGTCCGGTCGTGGTGGCCGGGGAGCGCAGCGCGCGCAGGACCGTCGCCCGGCCCCGTCCGAGCAGGATGGTCAGCCTGTCGCTCGGGCGCAGGGTGCCGAGCGTTTCTCCCGGGTTGTCTTTGTTGGTGCCACCGAGAACTGCGGCGCCTTGCGCCTGATAGGAGAAGGCGGCTGTGTCGTGCCGGGTGGCGAACACCCGGGTGCCGCGTGCGAACAGCGTGGAGACGATGATCAAACGGCCGTCCCGCATCGGCCAGTCGAGATCCGCGCGGTGCGGCACGCTCAGCTCCGGGCGCTCCCAGCAGACCCGGCCTCCCAGATCCTCCAGCATCGTGTCCACTCCCCGGGTCACCATGGTGCGTCCGCGCACCAGAACCTCCTCTTCTAGTACGCCGCGCATGGCGGGCCAGAACGGCGCGAGCGTGGCGTCCCAGTACTCACCCATGAGTTGCGCGAACCGGTCGTGGCCGTCCGCTTGCAGCGTCGACAATTCGTCCTCGATAGCGGGAGAGGACTCGTCCGGAATCGGAGTGAGAGAGGATGACGGCGACCTTGCCCAGTGCGCCCGCACGGTGCTGGTCAATTCCTGGCGCAGGGCGGGCGATACCTGCTGTAGGGTTGCCGCGGCCCATTTTCTGTAGGGATACGGGATCTCGCTCCGGTACCGCATGGTCAGTGCCAGGCTGGAAACCGCCTCCCATAAAGGGCTGATCGCGATGCGTACCCGTCCGAGAGTCAACTCGTCGAGGTGTATCCGTATCATGCGGCCACCGGTGCGGCACCGGGCGAGGTCGAGTCCCCCATGAGACCGTCAGACCTCGATCTTCAGGGCCAGGTCCTGGCACAGTGTGAGGACCTCGTTGATCCACCTCGACGGGTCATCCGGGTTGTATTCCCGCATTGTCACGAGCTTCCAGTACTTGGCGAACGACAGCGTCGTGGGACTGGTCTCACGAAACCTGCGAGCCTGCCACTTGGGCGGCTCGCTTCCGTAGTTGCCCTGCTCCTCCAGCAGCGCGTCGACGGTATGGTGCAGAGCAATCCTGGCCGAGAGGACCGCACTGTGCGGATCGCCGCTCTCGAGCTGACCGAGCGAGTCATCCACCGCCCCGTCCGCCTTGCCCAGCGACCGGGTTACCAGGATGGACCGAAAGGCGGAGGCGTCGACCTCCGCACGGCGGCGGGTCAGCCAGTCCTCGCCGATCAGCGGCAGGCAGGTTGTCACGCGCTCAAGGAGGATTTCCTCCTTAACCGCGAGAGCATCCCCGGAAGCGGCACGAACCCGGTCGAAGGCATCCCAGGAGACCTTGCCCATCATCTGGTCGACTTGGTCGTCGAGCCAGTAGGCGAGGTCGAAGCTGCGGTTGTCGGCGAAGAACGTGTGCCACCCGATCGTGGCGGGTCGCAGCGGTACCGAGACGTCGATCATTTCCGGCCCGGACCAGGGCTCCTTGCTGACCAGGTAGATGTCGATGTCGCTCTTCTTGTTGCCCCAGCCGCGGGCGGACGATCCGACCACGAAGGCCGCTTGGCAGGTGTCCGGCACCAACTGGCGGTCGTGGAGGATCTCCAGTGCACGAGCGGTATCAATCTTCACCAACGACCTCCGTGGAAAAGGGGAACTTGCAGTCTTTGTGGGACATGGCCAGCGTAACGACTCCTTTTTTCCGGCACGCAACCATTCGTCCCGGGCCGAATGATCCTGTTTCTCCACCCCCGTTCCTCCCGCGGCAGCCCGGGAACCGGGATGCACGCGGCATATGTACGCTGGCGCACCGTGGAGTCACAATTCCGTACCGGCGAAGTCGTCGTCAGGCGCGAGATCCTGGATGGGTGTAGTTGCTTTCGGGGGCAGGGCTGAGCTGGAAAGTCGGTGATGGTCGTGTGCTGGGGGCGGCTTGCTTCTACGGTGGCGGTGGCGGTGGGGCGCTGGTCTGGTTGCCGGGGGGGTCTGGCGCGGGAGGCTGCGGCTCGGCGGCAGATGGCGGAACTCCAGACGGAGGTTGCGGAGTTGACCGTCCGGCTGGAGGGAGCTCGGGAGGATCTGTCGCGGCAGGTGATCACAGGGGAGATGGTCGCGGGAGTGCCGGCAGAGCTGTCGGCCGTGGGGCCGGAGGAACTGCTGAAGGCGAGGGGCGTGCCTGCGGTCCGGGGGATCGGGGTGGTGATGGTGCCGCCGTGGCGGGATGGCCTGGTGGGTGGGGGTGCTGCCGGATGTGTACCGGGACATCGTGGAGATTGTTGCCGATGCGCCGGGGCCGTTGCAGGCCAAGCAGATAGTGCCGAGGATCGGGCTGCCCGCGACGACGGCGAAGATCGAAGGGGGGAGTTGAAGCGTCTGGTGGAGCAGGGCTGGCTGACGAGGATGTGCCGGGCGTTCACACTCGCCCGGGGCGGGCCGGGCAGGGACAGGGCCAACTCGCGGTGATAAAGGGGCTCTTCTCCGAAGATTCGAGGACCCAACCACATCGTATCCACTGGACGAAGAGCCCCGTGGAACAGTACGACGCCCCGCACGAACCTGATCCGTTCTTCTGCTCCCGCCGTGCCTTCGAACGTCTTGTCTTGGCGCTGGCCGGCGGCCCGGCCAGCGGATCTGGCCCATGATGAGCTGGAGGTAGTCGATCAGCGGGGCCGTGAGCTGCTGCGCGGTTACCGACTCGTCCATCAGCACCCCGTGATCAGTTCGGTAAGCTCGGCACGGTTGAAGCGGACCGGATTGTTGCTCAGCCGTCGAGAGTCGACGGCAGCGGCCAGCGAACGCAACTCGACCGACGTCCTCACCCCTGCGTCGGCCAACGCCATGTGCAGGCCGAGCCGCCGTCCCAGTGCGACGAAGTGACGTCCCGACAAGGCCGGGCCGGGGGCCCCCAGCAGTCCTGCGATGTCGTCGAGAGCCTGCCGGTGGGCAGACCAGCCGACCGTCCGTCGCAGCTGCGAAGCACCCGCATCTGCGTGGGCGTCCATGAAGGCGCCCAGCGTGAGCGCCACAGCATGACCATGGCTCACGCCGTAGCGGCGTGTCAGCGCATACGACAGCGCGTGCGCGCCCGTCGTCCTGGAAAGGTTGATCGCGCGCCCTGCGAGATGGCTGCCCACCGCCATCGCGCGAGCCGCACCGGGGTGCGGAGACAGGACGAAGTCCTCGATGGCGGACAGCAGCATGCGTGCGCCGCGCAGAGCGAAGCTCCTGCTGTCCACACACGCGTCGACCGCCCACAGGCTTTCGACGCACTGTGCGAGGGCGTCCATGCCCGACGCTGCCCGCTGATGGGCAGAACCACTCTCGCTGAGAGCCGGGTCGAGCACCGTGGCATCGGGCAAGAGGGCCGGGCCGGACACGGAGAACTTGCTGTCACCGATGTACACGACGGCGAAATGGGTGGCCTCGCTGCCGGATCCCGCAGTGGTCGGCACCAGCACGAGTTTCGTCCGACGTGTGTGAACCGGCTTCCCGGCCCGGACGTGTTCCTCGACCTCGTCGCCCGGCACATCCTGAAACGCACACAGGAGTTTGGCCGCGTCCATGACGCTGCCGCCACCCACACCGACCACGACGTCCGGGCGTGTCTCCCGGACCAGCGAAAGCCCCTGCGCCAGATCGCGTACCTCCGGACTCGGCGGGAAGTCCCACCACCGCCGGACCCGCACATCCCGGCCGAACCCGCTCAGCATCCCTGCTGCGCCGGAAACTTCGAACGACCGGGCCCCGTGAACAAGGAGCACGCTCTGGGCGGGCAGGGATGCCACCAGTCCGGGCACCGACGCGGCGGCGCCCCTGCCGTACCGGGCCACGGGGTCCTGGAGCTTCATGACGCTGCCCGTCCTCTCAGCGCTTCCATGACCGCCGCCTTGCTCTCGGCCGGTGTGGCACGGGGCCGGCCGAGGTCGGACCGGCTGCCGGGGCTGACCCGGATCTCCAGCAGGGCCGGACCTCCGCGCTCCCTCAGCACGGCCAGTTCGTCCACCAGCGCCCCGAGCGAGGACACGGACGACGCATATCGATAGCCACAACTTTTAGCCAGTGTCGGGACGTCGATGCAGTCGATCGAGGTGGGCTGCCCGCCCACGCTGTCATGGACCCCGTTGTTGAAGACAACATGGAAGAACGTTTGGGGCGCGTGCCGAGCGGCGACGGGAAGGGCACCGAGGTGCATCAGGAGCGATCCGTCCCCGTCCAGACACCACACCTCTCGCGTCTCCCGCAGAGCGATGCCCAGAGCGATCGAGCTGGCATGTCCCATACCGCCCACGGTGAGGAAGTCCAGACCGGAGCAGGTCCCCGTCCGTTCCCGGTACTCGGCGAGCTCGCGGCTCAGCATGCCGGTGCTGGAGACGACCACACGGTCGCCACCGAGCGCGCCGGCCAGGGCGATCAGGGCGTCCTCACGGCTCGGCAGGCCGTCGGCGGGACTACGGGCCGCCGACCAGGCGGGCCCGAAAGTACCCTTCGCCACCAGGAAGACGTACGGCGTACTCATGGCCATGGACCGGGAGACCGCCTTCCGGACGGCCGCAGCGGCCGGATCCGTCTCCTGCGGCAGTACCGACCAGGGAAGCCCCAGAGAGTCCAGCAGCTCGGGCATGATCCTGCCCAGCTTCCGGTGCTGGGGTTCGTCGGCGACTCCGGGCTGCCCCCGCCAGCCGACCAGGAGAATCATCGGGATGCCGTAGATCTCCGGATCGGCCAGCGATGTGAGGGGGTTGACCGTGTTGCCGAGGCCGGAGTTCTGCAGATAGACGAGCGCTGGAGCGCCTGCGCTCAGGTAGTGGCCGATGGCCAGCCCGACAGCGTTGCCCTCGTTGGCCGCTGTCATGTGTACGGCCTCGGGCATCGGGCCGCTGACGCAGGCGTTGAAATCCTTGAGCAGGCTGTCCGGCACTCCGCAGTAGAGGGACACGCCCTCGGACGTCAGCCATGCCACCAGGTCCTCGGGGCGGATCACGCGACGTTCTCCGGGATGATGGACAGGGCTTCCTTGATGGAGGCGAGCATGGGCTCCGCCTCGTGTGCGCGTCCGTGCCGCAGGATCGACTGGGCGACCCGGATCATCTGCGGGTAGACGGCCCGCATGATGTGGTTGGCGTAGATGACCATGTTCACGCCTGCGCCGGCGAGTGCGCGCTCGTGCACGCTGCTGTAACTGGTGGGGACCACGACCAGCGGTACTCGGCGGGACAGCTTGTCGAAGTGCTTGCAGAAGTCGAATATCTCGGCGGGGTCCGATCGTCTGCTGTGGATCATGATGCCGTCGGCTCCGGCGCCCACATAGGCCTCGGCGCGACGCACGGCGTCGTCCATTCCCTTTTCGAGGATCAGGCTCTCGATGCGTGCGATAACCATGAAGTCATCCGTGATCTGAGCCCGTTTGCCGACACGGATGCGCTCACAGAAGTCCTCCACGGTGGACTGCTCCTGAGGAAACGCTGTGCCAAAGAGGGAGTTCCGCTTGAGCCCCTCCTTGTCCTCGACGATGACGGCCGAGACGCCGAGGCGTTCCAGGGACCGCACGGTGAAGCCGAAGTGCTCAGGCTTGCCGCCGGTGTCACCGTCGAACACCAGGGGCTTCGTGGTGACTTCGAAGAGTTCGTTCACGGTCTGCAGTCGGGAGGTGACGTCCACAGCCTCTGTGTCCGGTTTGCCGCGTGCGATGGAATCGGTCAAGGACGACGACCACATGCCGTCGAACTCGCGGCTCTGGTTGTCGACCTCGACCTTCGAGTTCTCGATGATGAGGCCCGTCAGGCCGTTGTGGGCCTCCAGGATGCGGACGATGTCCTTGCTCTCCAGGAGTCGGCGGAGCCGGGAGAGCCGCAGGTTGGGCGTGGTGCCGATCTCCTTCACCGAATGGTTCAGCTGGGTCGACGAGATCCCCGTGGTGTACGGGACCTCCACCAGCTGTCCGCCCCACTGGCTCAGCACCTCGATCACCCGCTGCCGTGTGTGCTTCTGCACCCCGGTCTGCCAGTCGTCGCCGTGCACGACGTAGTCCGGCCGGACGGCCTGGAGGTTCTCCGTGTAGTCCAGCGTGTGCTGAGGGACCACCGCGATGACACCCTTGAGGCTCTCGATCACCGCCCGACGCTGTTCGTATGTCATGTGCGGGAGCCGCTTGTAACTCGCTATCGCCGCGTCGGTCAGTAGTCCGATGGTGATGTCACCGATCTCGGCGGCCTGCCTGATGACGTTTATGTGACCCGGATGGACCAGATCGGCGCTCATGCCTACGTACACAACCGGTCTGTTCACGTGGTTCCTCCACTTTAGTGCCGAGTTGTCCGGTTGGGTGCTGAGTCATCCGGCGAGCTGCCGCAGAGCCGTGGCCCGGGCATCGCTGTCGAGCATGTCGACGTTGGCCCGGAAACAGCGCGCGCCTTCGAGGAGTTCCGTCAGCTGATGCCGCATGCGCCCCAGGGACTCGACGTACTCGTCGAAATCGGATCTGTGGTGGGCCAGGAGGTCGTCCTTGAGCCCGTATGTAGTGACCGCGAACGAGAACTGCTCCATGAAGGTTCCGGCCGCGGAGGGGGATATCCGCTTCAGCCCCTGCCCGGACGCGGGGTTGTAGTCGGCTATGACGACGTTGCGCACCGGCGCCCTGTCCAGCTGCGGACTGTCGAAGAGGGTCGATGCGTCGGTGACGTAGTCCCCCGACTCCATGTGCGGAGTCAGCTTGTGCCGGTCGATCAGCTCTCCGAAGCACCGGTCGCGGCGTACTCGGATGGAAGAGGGGACACCGTGGGCGACGCCGCTGCGAACGAGTGTGTGGGTATTGCTGATGAACCGTGCTCCGCTGAGGCATGCCTTCGTCAGGAAGACCGTCTTGCCGGCGCCGTTCCGGCCGATCAGCAAGGTCGCTCCTGAACCGGGCAGCTCGAATGAGGCGGCCTTGAGGTGGAGGTAGCCGTGGTCCGCCGCGTAGATCGTCAGGATGTGCTTGACGAAGTAGGGCCAGACGGTCTTTTCCAGTCCTCTGCCGAAGACGTGGAACCGTCGGCCGACGGTGACCAGATAGGCAGGTTCGCCGAAGTAGTGGACGAGGTAGTAACCGGCCTTGAAGCGCTTCCCCCGGAAGGTGTTGTCCACCTTGTCCGCATAGACCGACTCCGGAATGGCGTCCCGGTCCAGGTCGATGCAGACGACTTCGTAGTCCGCCTCCGCGCGGTCGTCCGGGCAGAACGACGAGAAGTACGAATAGGCGGCGAACTCCTCCAGGTTCGAGGAGATCCTGACCCTCAGCAGGTTGAGATCCACCAGCCGGCTGCTGCGTATCGTGAAGTTGTCCATGATTCCGATTTCTTGATCAACCAGCGGATGCGGTCAGGATGCGGGTGGAACGGACCTGTGACGGCCATGCGCTGTAAGGAGCTGCCAGGAAGCTCAGATCCGCATCGGGCGCTCCGCGCATGATGAAGCACTCGGCTCCTTCGCGGGCGCAGGCGACCAGGGCGTCCAACTTGGTGTGCATGGCGCCGGTGGCGTCCCACTCGCTGCTTCCCCACAAGGCCGCGTAGGCGTTCTGCGGGGCTTCGGCGTCCACCTGGGGCAGAATGCTGTCTCCTCCGGTCCCGTTCGTGACGATCCCGTCGACATCAGTGAGCGTCACCACGCGCAGACGTCCTTCGACTAGCGGCAGCAGCACCTCCGGCACCCGGTCGCTGGAGAAGGTCCGGAGTTCTCCGTCCTCACAGAACAAGGCGTCGCCCGCCAGTACCGGAAGCGCGCCGTGGTCCAGTACCTCCGTCAGCAAGGAGGACTTCAGCTGCGGGAGCCCGTCGCGAAGCGAGCACATCGCCGCGAGCTGGAGCGGGAAGGCCCTGACCCCGATATCGCGAAGATGTACGGCCCACCGCTTCTTCACCTCGAAGCATGCCTCGGTCAGTCCCGCGAGAGAAAAGGCATCGGTGGTGTCGTGGTCGCGGATGGCCCCGTGGCCGAACCCGCCGCCGCCGCTGATGAGAACCATGCGCCCCCGGAACACCCGGTGGAGCTGGGCCAGGCTCTTCGCGAAGCCCGACATGGCGACATCGTCCACATTCCCTGGTTCGTCCTTGCGCGAGAAAAGGCTCCCGCCCACTTTTACGGCCAAGAAGTCGGGGGTCATATCCGGATACCTGCCCAATTTTTAGTCTGCAACGAGAGCGGCCCCCAGTCGTCCGGCGCCTGCCACCATGACCAACTGGGTGGCCACCACTGAGTGCCCTCGGCGATTGAGCGTGCGACACGCGTAGCTTCCGCGCGTATGGAGGCTGCTTCCCTCGGAGAAAAATGCCCTTCCCGTACTCTCAGTTCGAACTTTTCGACGTCCTTCCACCGGCAGTCACTCGCACCCTCCGCCACCAAGAGGTCGATCTCGTGATCCAGGGTGCTGAAACCGGTGCCGCTCCGCTGGAGAGGCGCCTCGAGATTTACGTACCACTGCCGGAACGCGCCGGTGACCGGATCCTTCAGGACCCAAACCGAATGACCCTGCCCCGGCCGATGAAGCTGAAGAACCCCGGGACTCTGCCAGCGGTCACCGATCTGCTGCCAGGGGTGGGGGCCCCAGCTGAACGGCCCTTTCCCGAAACCGAGTTCTGTGCCTTGGGACAGGTAAAGGGCAACCAGTCGGGGGCTGTCGGCCACCACTCGCACGGGGTATCGCATCCAGATGCGTCCATCCAGTACCTCGCGCCGCTCGACCACAGCGCCGTGGCCGAAATCCTGCCGGTCGCCATTCCGTGGGTCGGTCCTGCTCGTCACGCTCTTCCATTCACCGAAATAGGCGGTTCTGTGCCACGGGTGGAGGGAAGAACCCCGCCCACCCGTGGCGAGCAGACTTCAGAAGTTGACGGCCACGAGTTTGGCGCTGCCTGTGCCCCTGGCCGCAGTGAAGGCGTGCGGCACGTTTTCCTCCACGAACAGGCTCGTCCCCTTCGGGAGTACGGCCTCCCGCGGGTTCTCAGGGTCGCCCCACTTCATGTGGATCTCTCCCTCGACGACGAGGAGGAACTCACTCCCCCCATGCCCGCCGTTGAACTTGGCCTCGTCGGGGTTGTCCGTCAGGACGTCGACCACCAACGGCACCATGGAGGGCGCCTTCTTGGTGCGCACCAGGCAGTTGTAGATGTAGTAGTCGGTGCCGCCGCGCACTCCCTTGAGGATCGGACGATCCTCGGGAAGCTGTATGACGACACCGTTGTCGAGGTCGTTCTCGGCAGGCGGGGTCAGGTTTCCGACCGGAGTTCCGAGAGCGTCGGCAATCTCCGAGAGCTGTGTCAGCGTCAGATCGCCGTTGTCGCCGCCTTCCCAGGCGGCGATGGTGTCGGGCGTCTCGCCCAGGAGTGAGGCCAGGGCCTCGTGATCCATCTTGACCTGCTCGCGCCGCTCTCTGAGCCGAGCTCCGAAACCACTCGCCGTCACGGTACTGCTCACGTGTTCCTCCCTTGAAGTCAGTACTGCTCTTCGTTCCACTGCTTCTGCGGTGTGTAGGCGCGTTCCCGTTTTGCGTTGAAGTCCCGGTTGAACTTGGCGGCAAGTTCGGCGATTTCTTCACCGCCCCACAGGCCGGGGACATTGATGATCCCCTGCTTGTAGGTCATCCGGTAAAGGGACTCCTGCGGGTCCACAAAGCCCTGCCGAATGCATTCCGTGAGGAGTTCGGACCCGACGATCGGTGATGCGGCGAAGAACGAGGCGCTACTGAAACCGGCCTCCTCGGCATATTCGTACGAGGCCTGCATTTCGTCGATCGTCTCGCCGTTGTTTCCGAACATCGGCGGCATGCCGACGATGAAGAACCCGTGTACATGCATTCCCAGGCCACGGGCGTACTTGATAAGGTGTGAGGTGCGCTTCAGATTGAGAGGCTTCTTGATCAGGTCCTTGAGTACGCGCTGCACACCGCTCTCGATGGCGAAGGTCACCTGGTAGGCGCCGGACTCCGCCATGAGGTCGAGTAGCTCCTCATCCATCCGCCACAGCGCGGTGCCTTGTGGGGTCGCCCAGGGGAGCCCTGCGTCACGAAAGGCTCGGAACAGCTCACGGGCGTGATCCATGTCGTTGGTGATGTTGTCGTCCTGAATATGGAACTCGTCGATTCCGTATTCGTCGCGCAGTCTCAGGACCTCGTTCACCACATTGTCCACGCTGCGCCTTCGGAGTTTCTGTCCCCAGAAGTGGGTGGTCGTGCAGAAGGTGCAGTGCGCAGTGCACCCGCGACTGGTGTACAGCTGGCCCACCCGGGAGCCGACCGTATACGGAGACTGATAGGCCTTGATCTCGAAATACTTCTCCATGTTGAAATGATGCCAAGCGGGGAACGGTATGTGATCCAGCTCGCCCGCCATGCTCAGCATGGGGGAGGACTTCCCGGTCTCGGGTCCTTCCGGACGCATGGAGCTGATGAGCGGCAGCTCGGGTTTGATCCGGATCTTGCCGTCATGGTCCCGCAGAGCGACGCCGTGGACCTCGTCTTCACGCACGGTGCCGTTGAGGAACTCCAGCCACAGCAGGAAGGTCATCTCCCCTTCGCCGAGGAATACGGCGTCCAGATTCGGGTCTTCCAGGCAAGCCTTGGGAAAGTACCTTGCGTGGGCGCCGCCGATAGCCGTGGGGGCCTCCGGCACCACCAGGTCGGCCAGGCGGAGAAGATTGTGGACGTTGTCGGCCTGGTTGCTGAAGATGCTGGATACGCCGACCACATCGGGTGCGAATGCGCGCATCACCTTGACGACGTCATCGTCTGCCAGGCCGTAGCGCAGGAACTGGGAGTCTCCTTCGATCGGCTGGGAGTTGTGGTAGCCCTCGGCGAACACGTCGAGAATTTTGACCTCGTAGTCGTACTTCTCAAGGACAGCCGCGATGTATCCGATGCCCAACGGGTATGTGCACCGGGGAAGGTCATGCCGGTACAGGGTGGCCGAAGGGTTGAGTAGTAGAACCTTCTGGTAGCGCCGCTCAGACTTCTTTCCGACTCGGCGGGGCATGTCGCCCCAACGGATGGCCGGCTTCCCGCGGAGGGCGAACTCGGTGGAGCCCAGAGAGCCGATGGTCAGGAGATTCTGATTATTACTCAAGGCTTCCCATTCCTCTTCAACGAGCTACATGCCACAACCCGATCTTCGAGAACTCCGCCACGAATACGACAACACCTAGCCCCTCCCGCCCCTTGCCCCACGAGCCGGAAGCAGGTGGAGTAAGTTAGCCTGCTAGGCTAACATGGAACAAGGGCCATTTTTCGCCATTCGATCAACAGCAACGCCTTTACGCGACGGCGGCCCACTTGTGCTATCTCGCTGGATGGATGACCTGCAATAAGGACCTTCGCTCCCTCGGTCAGCGCTACTACGTGGCGCCCTCCGTAGCAGGGGGCTGCCGATCAATAACTCCTCGGTTCTCGGTGCAGGGTCATTGCATGAACAGGACCGGTCCGGTTCGTCGGTCTCGGGTGTGACGTGACGTCATGTACCGGTGCAAACATTCAGTGCGACCGCAGCGTGTGACGGTTTCGGGTGTGTGGTGACGGCTGGTGACCGAGTGGTCAGCGGCTGTCGGAGCGGGGGTGTC